>JBGSJB010000385.1:0-5077 GCA_041742175.1 Pirellulaceae bacterium | reverse complement strand
CGTTACACGGTGAACTGGTCGGAGCGAAACTTCCTGGACACGCCGTATAGCCTTTCCGTGGGCGGATTCCTGTACACACGCCAGTTCCGCGACTGGACCGAACAACGGCTCGGTGGCCGCGTGGCGCTGGGTTATGAAATTACGAAGGACTTGTCGATCAGCACTGAGTTGCGAATGGAGGACGTCAAACTGTTCGATCCTCGCAAACTGGGCGTTGAGCAGCTTGATAAGGCGCTCGGTAGCAACGATCTTTACACCGGACGCATTCGCTTAGCTCACGATACGCGCGACAGTCCGTTCATGTCGACCGAAGGGCATCTGCTGGAGTTAATCTACGACCAAGTGTTCGGCGAGTACGATTACCCCCGCGGCTTAGTGAATTACAACCGTTATTTCTTGGTTCGTGAACGTCCCGATCAAACCGGTCGGCACACGTTGGCGAGTACCTGGAAGCTTGGTTTCTCGGGTGCGGACACACCAATCTTCGAAAACTTCTTCGCCGGTGGTTACAGCACGTTGCGCGGTTTCCGATTCCGCGGTGCAAGTCCGAAGGTGGACGACGTGCAGGTCGGTGGCCAGTTCATGTTCCTGGGCAGTCTCGAGTACGTGTTCCCGCTGACCGCCGACGAAATGTTGCGTGGTGTTGCGTTCGTCGATTACGGTACGATCGAGCAGGACTTTACAATTAAAAGTGAGAACATTCGCGTCGCCCCCGGTTTCGGTTTGCGAGTCGCTATTCCGGCGCTCGGTCCCGCTCCGTTGGCATTCGATTTCGCTTACCCAGTTACCAAAGCTGATGGTGACGAAACGCAAGTCTTTAGCTTCTTCATGGGCTTCACTAGGTAACGAGTTGCCTAGCGAGGAGTTTGTGTCGTGCAAATTCCAACGAACTTTTCTGCTGCTCAAGCGGCGAGTATCGCGTCATCGGTTTCCAGTCGCGATAAGTCTGCAGTCGCTACCAATACAGCCGCCTCAAACGCCGCACAGCTGGTCGCTCAGTTAGAGAAATCGGATGCGTCGAACCCCGACCGCGACGCTCAAGGCCAAGGCGATGGACTCGGCGAACATGCGCGGCGCGACAAGGATGAGAACGAAGTTGCGTCTGAGGACGGATCAGCCTTGCAAACGGCTGCACCGAATAACGCCGTGGCCGACTCGGCAGGCCTTGCTCCGACCGACCCATCGGACGACCCGCCAGCTCAACTGCTGAATCTGATTTGTTGATAGTCGCCGTTGACTACGCGTCGCTTAGCGTCCCACTCGAGGATGTCTGCGACGTCTCACGGTGCTCCGGGCTCGGTCGATGGCGCATCGACTGCAAGCGTTGAATCGTCTGGCGGTAGAGTCGGTTCCGACCAATCGGGTGCTGGTCCACGATGAACATCAATTCGACTTCGATTGACGTTCATCAGGTGCATAAATTGATCCTGCGCGGCACGGTAAGCGACAAACGCAATGCTCGATACGGTGAGAAGAATGATCGCGATACCAGCCGCGACATAGATCGGAAAACGCGACTTAGAAACCTGCTTGGGAGCTTCGTACGGATTGATTTGATCGGTCGGGTCCATTTCTGGTTCCTCGCAAAATCCTTAGGCGTTATTACCAATTCAAAAGCACTTCACTGCCATTCTAACATTGGAAACCGCCCGCGTGTTCTGCAATTGATCCGGTGGTCGTTAAGCCGGCTCACTCGAAAGTCACAGTTAATTGTAGAGCAGATGACGAACGAAAAACTCGCGCATGCGACGTTCGCCGTATGCCCCGCCGATTCCATGACCCGCGTTCGGAACCACCAGCAACTCAAAATCCTTATCAGCTCGGATCAGCGCGTCCGCGTACCGCAACGTCGACTCAGGCGGCACGTTATCATCCATCTCGCCGACGATTAGCAGCAGTTTGCCGCCCAGCCGATGCGCGTTGTCGATGTTCGAAGACTCGCTGTAGTGCGGACCAACTGGATACCCCATCCACTGCTCATTCCAGCTCGCTTTGTCCATCCGATTGTCATGGCAACCGCAACCCGCAACGGCAACTTTGTAAAACTCCGGATGGAACAGCACAGCGGCTCCAGCGTTTTGACCACCGGCTGAAACACCGTAAATGCCAACTCGATCGACATCCATTTCGGGATACTTGGCCGCCGCCGCTTTAATCCACAAAATGCGATCTTCGAAACCGCCGTCTTTTAAATTGTGCCAGCACACATCGTGGAACGCTTTCGAACGATTCGAAGTTCCCATACCGTCGATCTTCACGACGATGAATCCCAACTCATTCAGAGCTCGGTAGCGCTGCGCGGGGCTAAACGTCTTCGGCACAAACGCACCTTGCGGCCCAGCGTAGATGTCTTCGATGATTGGATATTTCTTCGCGGGATCAAAATTCTCTGGACGATAGATCACGCCCCAAATATCCGTCTTGCCATCGCGCCCCTTAGCTGAGAAAACCTCCGGCGCTTTCCAACCGCTAGCTGTCAAACGCGTCACATCAGCCGCTTCAAGTTCGCAGACCAGTTGCCCGTCCGCGACTCGACGCAGCTCATGCCGCGGTGGCAAATCGACGCGCGAAAAGCGATCGATCACAAAGCGACGATCGGGCGAATACTCAAGCGTGTGATCGCCATCACCTGCGGTCAACCAAGTCAACTCGCTGCCATCAAAGTTCACGCGACCAAAGTGAACCAAATAAGGATCTTGCCCAGCGAACACGCCGCTGGCCGAAAACCAAACTTGCCGATTCTCTTCGTCGATCTGCTGGATGCCGCGCACAACCCATTCACCACTGGTGATCGGCATCAATTTGCCTGGCCGGTCCACGTTAGCTAAATACAGCTGCCGCCAACCGCTTTGCTCCGACACATAAATCAGTTCGTCGCTCTTCTCCATCCAGTTCACTAAACTGAGATCCATTTCCTCGGTGTGAATTGTCCAGATGAATGTCTTGCTTTGTTCGTCGACCACGTTGGTCACATCGCCTGATTGCGGATCGACACTCACAACTCGCAACCGTTGGTGCCCGCGATCGACGATGCGATAAGTGAAGTTACCGTTAGTTAGATTCCAGCGCACGCGCGACGCTTCCCAGTTGTGTTCAAAGCGATCGATGCTCGGCTTCAGTTGCTCGCGCGTTTCGACGTTGAATACATTCAATTCGTGCTTGGAAAAGGCATCGCCCGGCAGCGCGTAAGGTCGCGACTTCAGTACCGCGCGACCGCCACCTTCGGGCGATGATTGCAGCAAATGCACCTCAGCCGTCTCGACGCGCTCAGTCCGAAACGCAACCAGCGACTTCGAATCAGGCGACCAAACGGGCCGCGAATATTCATATATGCCTTGCCCATCCGAGCTGAGCGCGACCGCTTCTCCACTGTCCCCATCGACATCGACGGGTTGCAAGAACACGTTTCGGTCCTTAACGAACGCACGCCACTATCCGTTCGGCGACAGATCGCTGACGGCCGGCCCGCCCGCACCGCGTGGTCTGCGGCGACGCCCAGCGGCTCGTACATCCAACTTCGTTCCGTCGATCAGCGCCACGTCGGCTTCATCCGTCGCTTCGAACACCGCCAATCGATCGCCCTGCAAACTCTCGACTAGCCAGCGATGGCCGCTGAAGGTGTGTTGCGGCCGACGACTCTTCGCTTCTACTTGTCCGTACGGCTGCGGTTGGTTGTTAGGGTCGATCCAGAATATCGCGACCGCATCTGACGTTCGATTATCGAAAGTGATTTCAGAGTCACGGCCCGTGCGACTCGATCCACGCAGCTCCGCTTCCGGCCGCAGACCGACGCGAGCGCCACCGGTCGCCCCAGCTTCCAACTTCGCCGGTTCGGGTTTCGTCAGTTGCTTCGTCGCGGAGTTCCATTGCCAATCGCCATCGCGTCCGCGCATCAGCAGCGTGCCATCGCTCGCTTTGAACTCCAATCGATCGATCGGCAATCGCTGCGCATCGACGTCCCGCCCCAGCTCAGTTGCCAGTGCGGCAGCGACCGCAGCATGATCGAACGCCGGTTCGCGGCTGCCCGCGATCGCATTCACTGCGATGAACTCCCGGGCTCCCTCAGCCAAGTTGTTGCGATACCAGAACTTTGAATCTCCGTCGAACCAATTCGCTTCGATCCGTTGTTTGTAGATTTCGTTCGCCCCGGACGCTCGCCCGCGTTGAATCGGAGCGACCGAAGCCTCCTGAGCCCCAGCATCCTGAGCCCCAGCAATCTGGCCAACAGCAATCTGGCCCAGAAAGAGAAGTTCACCAAACAAACACAAGCTTAGAATCACACGCAACATGTATTTCAATTTCCCAACAAAGACCTAGTTCCCAGGCTCCGCCTAGGAACTCACTGCTCCCAAGGCTCAGCCTCGCGCCCCATCAACCTCAGCCGCCAATCAGCAGGCGGAGCCCGCAACGCAGTGCGTTCCCAGGCGGAGCCTGGATACGAAATGTCCTCAACCAAACCTCCCCATCTTACCCACTTCATTTCGGACTTCCGTGAAGTGGCGAGAAACTGAAAAAAACATTTCAAATTTTGCGGCCCGAACACTCTTGAAGCACTTCCTTTATCGATTCTTCACAAAGTCCTGAAACATCTCGACTTAGAGCTTCATACTCGCTTGAATGGTCCCAACAGCCACTTTTAGCAAGTCGCCAGAAGTATCGATTGCAGCTTGGTTTATGGCTTGTCTCCCATAAAGTTTGACACAGAGGGCTGAACCTGTATCATCATCCGAAGTGCTAGATGTAGTGCTCGCAAATCATCGCTATACTACTGGTAGTGGTTTGCGGACGCTCTAGCCATCTGGTTCAAGGAGTCTCGGTCACGGGCGGATTGCCCAACACACAACCAACTCGACCATGATGGTGGACTTAGGTTCAGTACTTTGTCGCATTTTTGTTCACGGTAAACGAACAACGCTTGGAAGCAACCATAACGCCCCGAAAAAACCGATTTCGTGAGGTAATTGTGACACTTCGAACGCTGCAGCACTTCGTCAACTGATGGACAACCAAACTTAGCAGAATCACTTTTCGTTCGGGGCTTATAAGGAGTTTTCAGGATGGCCACAGTTGAAATGGG
>JBGSJB010000384.1:0-2018 GCA_041742175.1 Pirellulaceae bacterium | reverse complement strand
GATCGGCACGCTACTATATCACCAGAGAAATTATTGTTCAGCCCCCGTTGAGGTGTCGTTTTTTACACTTCGTAGAGACGCCGCTTTGTTCGTGTTTGACTTGAAATTAGCAACTTATGAGTGAATCAAATCCTAACTTGGACGCTGAACGCTCGTTCGATCCCAAACAGTTTTCCATTCTCATTGTCGACAACGACCGGGCTCATGCTCGCGCCATGACCGAGAGTCTGGAGCGGGTTGGTTATCGCTGCACTGTGGCAACCAGCGGCCCTGAAGGGTCTGCTCAGATCGATCAGAATACCTATCATGTCGTGGTCACTGACCTGGTAATGAACGATTTCGATGGGATGCAGGTTTTGCAAAAGGCGAAGCAGGCGTTGCCGGATTGCGAAGTGGTGCTCGTCACAGGTCACGCGACGGTGCCCAAAGCGGTCGAAGCGATGCAGGAAGGCGCTTTCAATTTTCTTGAAAAACCCATCACGCCTGGTCGATTGCGGGCGGTGACTGCGAAAGCGATCGAAGCGGTACAACTGCGGCAGACCAATACGGAGCTGCGCCAGCGACTGGACGAGAAATTTGGTTTTGAGGGAATCGTTTTCGCTAGTCCCAAGATGCTGGACGTCATCGATCGCATCAAGCGGATTGCGCCGACCGATGCGACGGTATTGATCACCGGTGAAAGCGGTACCGGCAAGGAGATGATTGCACAGGCGATACATCAGAACAGCCCGCGAAAAAACAAGCGTATCAAAGCTCTGAACGTGCGCGCTGTTTCGGAGAATCTCGTCGAAAGCGAGTTGTTCGGACACGTCAAAGGAGCTTACACGGATGCGGTCAGTGATCGCATGGGAGCGTTCGAGTTCGCCAACGGAGGAACGTTATTCCTTGACGAAGTTGGCGACATGCCGATGAGCACTCAGATCAAGTTGCTGCGCGTGCTCGAAGAGAACCAGATCACTCGCGTGGGCGATAACAAGTCGATCAAAGTCAACGTGCGGTTGCTGAGCGCGACGAATCGACCACTCGAAGAGATGGTTGCGCAAGGCGTGTTTCGCAACGATCTGTTTTATCGCTTGAAAGTTGTCACGGTACATCTGCCGCCGCTGCGCGAGCGTTTAGAAGACATCGTGCCGCTCATGGATCACTTTCGCAAAATGTTCTTGCGACGTCACAGCAAGGGGCCCACGAACTTTGCTCCGGCGGTCACGCGGCGCTTCTATGGTTACAGTTGGCCAGGCAATATTCGGCAGCTCCGCAACTTTGTGGAAACCATGGTGGTGCTCGATACCGACGGAGTGCTTGACTTAGATGACTTACCACCGGAGTTGATGGAAGATGGCGATCAAGGTCTGTTGGCCACGCAGCCCGAAAAGCCAGCGTTAACGGCGAGCGTTTCCTTTAGCGGCGCGGAGTCTTCGTTGCTCGGAAGAACCATGGACGAGATCGAGCGCTGGGCGATTGAGGAGACATTAAAGATGACTGCGGGCAATCGTGAAGAAGCGGCTCGTATCCTAGCCATCGGCGCTCGCACCTTGTATCGCAAGCTGGACAAGTATCGCTCGGACGACGGCGGCACCAATACCGAAACAGTTGCGAGCGAGGATAGCTGAGCGTCGCGCATGACGACATCTACTACGCGATTTGCCCGGCTTCGACGGCTTCGTCGAGCTTCTTCTTATGCGGGCAACCATGGCAGGTCCACCACTCAGCGGCCTGATTCTCCGACCAACCTTGCGTCGACGGAATAGCGCGCAGCAAATCGCGAAGTTCAGTCACCGATTGCGGTCGCTGGTTGGGTTGTTTTTCGAGACAAGCCAAGACGGCTGCATCAAAATCGGGTGACAGATCACGATTGAAATTGGACGGGGCAACCGGCGGCTGATTCGAATGAGCCATGATCACTTTCAGCGGATTGGTTTCTTCGAACAGCAGGCGACCTGTGGCAAGATACCACGCAACAACACCCAGCGAGTAGATATCGCTGCGCTCGTCAGGCGACTCACCGAGCGCTTGCTCTG
>JBGSJB010000383.1:0-2442 GCA_041742175.1 Pirellulaceae bacterium | reverse complement strand
CACGTTGACAACTTCGCCCTTGACGACTGTGCTGACAGGGTACTTCTCTTCGATGTTGTCCCACGGATTGCGTTGCTTTTGCTTCAGACCGAGAGCGATCTTCTGCTTTTCGCGATCGATCTGCAGAACTTTGACTTCGATCTCTTGATCGATCGAAACCATTTCGGTCGGATGCCCGATTCGTTCCCAGCTCATATCGGTGATGTGCAGCAAACCATCGATGCCACCGAGGTCGACGAACGCACCGAAGTCGGCGATGTTCTTGACGATACCCTTGCGGACTTGGCCCACTTCCAATTCGCCGAGCAGGTGTTCGCGATCTTCTTCGCGCTGCTTCTCGATTAGCGAGCGGCGGCTGACGACGATGTTGCGACGCGTTTCGTCGATCTTCAGCACTTCGCACTGAACGACGCGACCGATGTAGTCAGCGATATCGTTCGGTCGGCGAATATCGACTTGGCTAGCTGGCAAGAAAACGTTCACGCCGATATCGACCAGCAAACCACCTTTAATTTTGCGAGTGACAGTACCGGTGACCACTTGGCCCTCGGCAACTTCGCTCATCATGCGTTCCCAATCCAGGATCTTCTCAGCCTTGCGTTTGCTCAGCGAGATCATGCCATGGATGTCGTTCGCAGGACCTAGCGCGTCCTCCATCTCTTCGATCAGGACCTTGACCTGTTGACCCACTTGCGGTGGCTCTTCAGTCTCGTCCCATTCATTGATATTGATTGCACCTTCGCTCTTGAACCCGACGTCGATCACGACGTACTCGCCGTTGACTTCGACGATTCTGCCCATCACGATTTGGTTGACGTCAAAACTCTGGTTCAAATCCTCGAGGCCATCGAGGACTATGCCCTCCATTTCTTCTTCCGGCAGCAACATATCCAGTTGCGCCGACATGGAGTCATCTTCTAACGAGCGAATGAGATTACGGTTGACCATAAAGGACCTAGAAAAACCTTCCCCAAGAGATTGTCAGCCGCTCGAAATACAGTTCAGGCTGACGCAGGGAGGCACCTAATAGAGGTTAAAGTTCGTTCTGTTTCGGTCCAGCCGCACTCGCAACCAGTAACGCCCGATCCAGACAATCTCCCCAAGTCTATCAACCCAGAAGAGTTGCAGCAATGCCAGTGGTCTACCCGCCGATCGTCTGACCTCGCACTCGCAAATATTTCCCGCGGTTTTTATTGATCGCCGAAGGTGCTACGCTACAGTGGTGGGCCGCGTCCCGTTGCATTGACTGTTTGTGAGACAAAGCATGAATCAAGGTAATATGGTTATCGAGCCGAACGTGCTGAACTGGGTCACGGCTATCCAGAACGCGACTGCGGCCGATAGTAGTGCAGGGAACGACGCGGAAACGATGCTAGCAACATCGCTTTATCCTTTCGCTCTATGGTACGCACGCCGCGGACCATGGACGATCGACTGCTGTTCGTGCGCGCACGATATCGAGCAAGTGGCCAACGAGGCGGTTTGCAAGCTGATGCTAGTTTATGTTCGCGATCCAAGTTTATGTTCCATCCATTGAAGACACTTGCGTGGCTGAGCGGGTTGCTAGCCGCCGTGGGTGCGATTCCGATTATTCGTTTTCTGGTGTTTTATCTGCTTGGAAAAGGGGACGGTCATTTGCAGTCGCTCGTCCTCGGCGCGTCGCTATTGGTGCTGTCTGCGATCGCGTTGGTTGCTGGATTACTAGCTGACCTGATCGCACAGAACCGCAGATTGCTCGAGAAAATTCAGCAGATCGAACATTGAACTTAACACCTAAAATCAGCCGCCCTTAAATCAGCCGCAGTGCGCTAGCACCGGTTGGTTCATACCGCGACAAACGGACACTAGGAGACTGTTGATTTAGACGTAGGTTGGCCACTCTTGGCCGACTGTCTCAGCACTGACGGGCAAGAGTGCCCATCCTCCCTTCGTTGCGCTGCGGGTGCCACTGGCTTGCCAGTGAACCGGAGCGTTGATGTTCGACTCAGAAAAGTCGCCGTAATGCGAGACGATTAGCACTAAAAGATGCCGAAGTTTTCAACGTAGACCGCTCAAAGACTTACGACGCGTGTTGCTTTACTGATTGTGAACTTAACTCAAGAGCGACTACAGGATGGTAAGTAATAAAACTTCGGTAGTTTTTCTGCTTAGATGATAGATACTTGGAAAACCACTGGCATACAAACTCACCGACTTCGATTTACTGGCAAAGCAGTGGCACACCCAGGGCCAAAATGTGCAACTTCAAAAGGCGCTGGCCACAGGCTTCGAAGCTGGCGATACGATCCACCTAACGCCTGTGGCTAGCGCCAAATGGCACTCACTTTAGCATTCGGTTAACTTTCTTGCGACCAATTCGAATTAATGGTACGAGATTTGCGCTATGAATTCTGGTTTTCTTTCACTGCCAAAAGAGAACCATAGCAATGGACGACGCCTCGC
>JBGSJB010000382.1:0-1793 GCA_041742175.1 Pirellulaceae bacterium | reverse complement strand
TGGGATGAGGAAGATGGGTTTTACTACGACCACTTGCTGTCGGGTGGGAATTCGACGCCGTTGAAGGTGCGTTCGTTGGTAGGCTTGATTCCGCTTTGTACGCCAGTTGTTTTAGATGAGCGACAGATCGATAAGTTGCCCGGATTTAAGAGACGCACACAGTGGTATTTAAACAACCGCACCGACATGGCGAAGCAGATGACTTATCTGAATCGTGTCTGTCCGGATGGCGAGAATTATGGTTTGCGATTGCTTGCGCTTCCGAACCTAGAGCGGTTGCAACGGATGCTGCAGAAGATGTTGGATGAGAATGAGTTCCTGTCGCCCTATGGCATTCGATCGCTTTCCGCCAAGCATCGCGACGAACCGTTTGTAATGAATTGCAATGGCGAGCACTTGGAGGTGCGGTATGTGCCGGGTGAGAGCGACACGTACATGTTTGGTGGCAACAGTAACTGGCGCGGACCGGTGTGGTTGCCAATCAATTTTCTGCTGGTCGAGTCCTTGCGCATTTACTACCAGTTCTACGGCGACTCGTTGACGGTCGAGTGCCCGACGGGCTCGGGCAAGATGTGTAACTTGTCGGAAGTTGCGGACGAGATTCAAAGTCGGCTGATCAGTATTTTCACTTTGGACAAATCGGGTGTTCGACCTGGTCAGTCGCACGATGCCAAGTTCGCGAACGATCCGGCTTGGCAAGATTTGGTTCTGTTCTACGAGTATTTCCACGGCGACGACGGCAGCGGTTTAGGTGCCAGCCATCAAACGGGTTGGACTGCGTTGGTGGCGACGTTGTTAGAGCAGCAGGCAGCGCGGCCAAGTTAAGGCGAACTTGGCCGGTCAACGCGGCTTAGGCAGTTGTCCTGTGAATGGCGAACGCGTACAAATTACGGCTGAGTTGCGCCCCGAATTTGAGCTAACGCTTCTTTGCGATGGCTTTTGTCGCATGTTTTCGGATTGATGAAGCGTTCATGACGAGGGCTGCGTCTCGCTTCAATGGATTACATTCAAGAGATTTTGCTGATTAGGAATTGAAAAATGCGTTGGGAAGGGCGGCGAGAAAGCGAGAACGTCAATGATCGCAGAGGCATGTCACCGCAGATGGTTGGCGGCGGCGGCTTGATAACGGTCGTTGTGTTGGTAATCGCATTTTTCCTGGGTGGCGATCCGCGACAATTAATGCAAATGTTGGCTCAGCAAGGTCAGCAAGCTGCGGTGGCGCCGCAGGAACGATCACCTGAGGAAGATCGTGCGGCTAGTTTTGTGAAAGTCGTATTGGCTGACACTGAAGATGTTTGGAACGATCTGTTTCCAAAGCTCGTTGGCAAGCCGTATCAAGAGCCCGAGTTGGATTTGTTTACGGGTGCCACAGATTCGGCTTGCGGAAGAGCTACCTCGGCGGTTGGTCCGTTTTATTGTCCAGGCGATAACAAGGTTTACTTGGATCTTGGTTTCTTCACCGAATTGCAAGAGAAGTTCAAAGCGCCGGGCGACTTTGCGTGCGCCTACGTGATTGCACATGAGGTTGGTCATCACGTGCAGAATTTGCTGGGTTTGTCGGATCAAGTGTCAGCCATGCAGGCGCGAGCTGGTGAAGTTGAAGGCAAACGTTTAAGTGTGCGTTTGGAGTTGCAAGCGGATTTTCTGGCTGGTGTTTGGGCTCATCATGCTCAGAAGACGAAGCAGATTCTTGAGTCGGGAGATATTGGCGAAGCGATCAATGCGGCGCAGGCGATTGGTGATGACACTCTGCAGCGTCAATCGACTGGACGCGTTGTTCCCGATGCGTTCAC
>JBGSJB010000381.1:0-1707 GCA_041742175.1 Pirellulaceae bacterium | reverse complement strand
TTTGATCGTGTTGCCATCACTGCGGCTGGAGCAGACGGGTTTGTCACCGCCGATGCGGTGCGTTTCGTACGTGTTGGTAACTTGGTGACACCGCCCTCGGCGCAGCTCAGTTCCCCTTCGAACAACCAAGTGTTAACCGCTGCTGCTTTGAATGCACTAGGTTACATCGAAGTTAATTTCTCACCTGCATCGATTAACAGCGGCTCGGTCACGGATACTCTGGCTGAGTTCACGTTGTCCGGTCCCGGCGTCAATAACGTTGTAATTAATGACAATAACGTTGAGGATCGTGGCAGCGGTACGTTCCGTTACAGCTTCACAGGCTCGTTTGTTCCAGGCCAAGTGTTTGTTGATTTCATCGCTGGCAGCTTTGAAGATTCGGCACAACCAGGCGTTCCAAACTTGGCATCGCAGCAATCATTCATGTTGACCGACGGCGTGGTCAGGATCACGCTGGACAACACCGATGCGACGCAAGTCAATACTTGGGCAAGCAGTGGTGCGGTTCCTGGATATCAGGGTTCGGATTACCTGTTCAACTTCGCTGGTGGTGCTGGTCGACTTACCTACACGCCCACCATTCCTACCGATGGTGCCTATGAAGTCTTCGTCAACTACACCGATGGTCCAAGCCGTGCGTCCAATGCGGCTTATGAAGTCGTGTCACAGAATGGCACTTCAATCGTTCGTGTTGACCAACGGACCGGTGGTGGCTCGTTCCAATCGATTGGTACATTCAACTTCCTCGCGGGATCTAGTGGCAGTGTGACGTTGCGAGCCTTCGATGCCGACGGCGTGGTGGTCGGCGATGCTGTCCGGTTCGTCCGCGTTAGCGATTTGACTGGTGTACCAACGGCAACGCTTGCCGATCCATTGGCTGGTGCCACAATTGTGGTGGCCACGATTAACGGGCGGGATTACCTTGATGTCACGTTTGTGAGCACTTCGGGCGCGGCCCTGAATCTGGGGACCATCACGGATACGGACGCAGAGTTTACTTTGAGCGGCCCTGGGGCGGTTGGTGTCACTGTTGGCGGTATGCCGACAATTGTTGCCGGAACAGCCTCAACCTATCGATACCCGACCACCGGCGATTTCAGTCCTGGGGCGGTGGATGCCGTGTTTGCTGCAGGCACATTCGCTGACATGGCCGGTAATGTGAACCTCGACACGCTCGCCAGTTTCATTGTCGGCGAAGATGTGTTGGAGGAAATCGTTGTTGATAATACGTCTACAACAGGTTTCTCGGTGAACGATCCTAGCAACCAGTTCTTCACCACCTCTGGTGTAGGTGGATTTATCGGCTCCAACTATCTGGCCGCGCCGACGGGCTCGACAGCTACTGCTACTTGGACTCCGACGATTACTAATCCTGGACAGTACGAAGTCTTCGTGCGTTACACTTCGCATCCGCTGCGAGCCACAAACGCTAGCTACGTGGTATCTCGCGACGGTGGCACGACTCAAGTGAGCATCGATCAAAGGACGGGCGGCGGCACATGGGTTTCACTGGGAACCTTCAATCTCTCCAACGGTGCTTTCGTCACCTTGGATACAGCGGGTGCCGACAATTTCGTAATTGCTGATGCGGTGAGGTTCGTTCGCGTCGCATAGGCCACAAGGTAAGATCATCGATTCCTGCTCAACGGCGATCACCTAAAAGGTGGTCGCCGTTTCTGTTTGGATGAGCTCGATTTAGGCTTTCGC
>JBGSJB010000380.1:0-2829 GCA_041742175.1 Pirellulaceae bacterium | reverse complement strand
TGACCGTTCGCTAATCGGCCCGCTGCAAAAAGGATGTATCCAAGGCTAGCGAGTTGCAGGACTGGTACAGCCGCAACGACGGCGAGCAACACGCACAGCGAAAGAAAGTCCCAACTGCGCCCCAAGAACCAAAACGGCCAGACATACCAACCTCGCTTCGAACTGGGTTCGGCGATGGCAGTGAGCTGGGGAATGACGGCTGAGTCGCTGGACTGTTCTGAACTGAGTTGTTCCAAGCATTGCTGTGCAGAATCGCGATGTTCAGCGCTCGTCGTTATTCCATCCGCTTGCGGAGCATCTACCAACAGCGCGATCACATCCGGTTCGTCGATGACTTCGGCGTCACATGGCAGCACCGGCGGTTCAGATTGCATTTGATTCGACATGACTCGACTCCGAACCGAACAGTGACTTCTACTTCCGCAGCTAGTGCTTCATCCAGCTTTGATTTTGGGATCAGCCGGAGTGCGTTAGCACCCGGTTATCCCTGCAGAAACCGGACGCTAACGCGTTCCGGCTAATGCGACAAACCCCAAATTAAAGTTGGATGAAGCACTAGTGCTTTTTTCAGCTAAGTATTAGGGTAGGACAGCCTTTCTGGGGCGGCCATTTAGCTACGCGGACGGACTGGGAAGTCCGTCCTACAATTATGCCACCCTCAAATTAAGCTGTAACGCTGCAGCTAGCTGCACCCACATAGAGTATCTTCGCCGCGAACCAAAATTTCTTGCGATCGCGGGCAAGATCGGCCAAAATTTTTCGAAATCAAAGCTGATAAGCTACGATAACGCTACGTTTGCTTCGTTCAGTTTCCGCAATCTGCTACTGTTAAATAGTGATAAATCGGTGCTGAACCCATTTTGACTTCGGCGGATTCGTTATGACTAGACGTCAAATCATTGTGAAAACGCTGCTGATGGTGGTCGCCTGTAGTTTGGCGATGAGCGTCGTGGGCGCGACGTTGCGGCGACGGCCCGCTATTGAGCAGCCGAAGTCGATTCACGCGGCGTATTCCGCACCTGACTTTCAAACAACTTTGGCGACCGTGAATTCGAAGCTTGCGAAGATGGCTAGCGACACGGAGATGCAAATTGCGCCACCGGCTGATGCGCTGGCAGTTGCCAAACGCGCCACGCTGGCGATGATCGGTAGCGGTATGTCGTTCGAAGAGATTCGCGCCTTGCAGTCTGTTCCGCAGCAGGATCGCGTGCATTGGTGGACGTCGCGCATGCTGGAAGATCCGCGTTGGGCAGATTACTTTTCGCAGAGATTATCGCGAGCGTATGTTGGTACGGCGAATGGTCCTTTCTTATTGTTTCGTCGTCGCAAATTGAACGCTTGGATTTCGGAGCAACTTGCCAATGATGTCGGCTACGATCGACTTGCGCATTCCATGATTAGTGCTGAAGGTCTGTGGACGGATACGCCACAGGTTAACTTTGTTACAGCTACGATGGATGAAGGCGAAGAAGGTCGTGGCGATCCAGTTCGGTTAGCTGGTCGAACTTCGCGAGCTTTTCTTGCGCAGCGTATCGATTGTTTGCAGTGTCATGACGATTTTCTTGACAAGTTGAATTTTGGTACCGAAGTCGAACCGGTGCTTGGCGAGCAGACGCATTTTCATGCGCTGGCCGCATTTTACGCTGGCACATCCGTCAAAAATCCATTCACAGGTATCGTTGAAGACAACCGCAAGTATCGATTTGAGTTTTTAGATGAGTCTGAGGAACGCGAAGTCGAGCCGGCTGTTCCGTTTCGTGCGGACCTGTTGCCAGCGGAGGGCAAGCCTCGCGCACGCTTGGCTGACTGGGTGACGCATCGCGACAATAGAGCCTTCTCGAGAGCCGCGGTGAACCGCGTGTGGGCTTTGATGTTCTCGCGACCGTTGGTTGAACCGGTTGACGACATTCCACTCGATGCCGCAGTGCCAGAAGTCTTAGACGTTTTGGCTGACGACTTCGTAGCTCATAACTTCAGTATCAAGCGGTTGATTCGTTTGATCGTTGAATGCGATGCATTTCAACGCGATAGTCGCGCTGAATTTGAAGTGACTCCCGAGCACGAAGATTGCTGGGCGGTGTATCCGATTTCGCAGTTGCGACCGGAGCAGGTTGCTGGAAGACTGTTGCAAGCGTGTTCATTGACGGCGATTGATTCGGAGAGTTCGATCTTTAAGCAGTTGAAAATGTTTGGGGACACTCAAGATTTTCTTCAGCGATTTGGAGATAAGGGCGAAGATGATTTTGAAACGAATGCCGTCACAATCACACAGCGTTTGATCATGATGAACGGCACTTTGGTGGCCGAACGCACGAAAGTCGACTTGGTGGCGAACGCTGCAACACGCATCGCTGCGATGGTCTCCGATGATGATCAAGCGGTCGAAGCAACTTTTCTGGCTGTGTTGAATCGCTTGCCGACCGAGCTCGAGGCTGAGCGTTTCGCTGAATATTTGATTGAGAAAAAAGGTGACACGCGTTCGCAAGCGGTCAGCGATTTGTATTGGGCGCTCATCAATTCGACTGAGTTTTCTTGGAATCATTAGGAAGCACGGGCCGTAATAATCATGCATGAACACTCGCACTCAGCCGCTTGCCGCGGATACAACCGTTTCACTCGCCGCAAATTACTTCAATCGTCGGCAATGTTCGCTGGCGGGTCTTGGTTAACTCAGTTAGCCGAAGGGTTGGCGATTGCCAGTGATAAGGCGTCCGACAAAGCAACGCAAACGAAGTCGCTGTTGATGATCTGGTTGCAGGGTGGGCCCAGCCAACTGGAGACTTTTGATCCCCATGCCGGCACTCGCATCGGTGGCGACGTGAAAGCGAT
>JBGSJB010000379.1:0-11063 GCA_041742175.1 Pirellulaceae bacterium | reverse complement strand
TCTTAGCCGCGTTGCTAGCCATCACACACCTCAAGTAGGTTCGAGTTGAATTGGCAGCCCCATCAGCCGCCTAACGAAACCTACAACACAACGCAACACCACGCCGACCCAATACCCACTGGGACTGGTGTACGCTTACATTTGTGCTGATTTTTTGCCGCGGGTCGCCGACGCAGTTAGTTCAGCCCGCAAAAGATCCGTTGATTACCGGCGTCGAGCCAAACCCTGCCGAGGCGAATGTCTTTTCCCGCGAGACCGACCTTATCGCTCGCTTTTTAATCAACAACTCAGTCTTTCAAGAAACCGATTCAGTTCAGAATCAGGTTAACTTCAACGCGTTTCCGAGCGACTTTTCCCAAGGCATTACGATTCGCAATGACTCGTGCGCTGTGAGACAAGGCGGCTATGTAAAAGCGGATCTGATACGCGATTTTCGAGCTATCGATTCAACAGATTTCTTCGACCCCCACGGCAGTCAATTTCATCTACCAACCCACAGAATTGACATTTATAGGAATCGGGGGGCTGTGGGGGCTTCGCGGCAATCTAAGTGGGTTGGATCAAGACGCAAGTCGAGTCATGGCGAGCTTTGGATTCTTACTGCCGTGATTGATGAACGATTAATCGAGCGAGTACGTCGCTGATCGTCGCCGACCTTACTTCGCCGGAAAAATTGTTTTCCAATCATCTTTCATGTTAACGATCGTCCACCCGCGAGTTGGAGCATCCGAAAGGGCTTCGACCAGTTTGCCGCTGCTTGTTGGTTTTGCATCGTAGGCATACTCCCGCTCAAGGTCAGTATGATGCACTAACAAACCAAAACTAGCGCGAGGGTTTCCGATAGTCGTGTATTCCAGCATCGCCTTATCGCCATCGCTGTTGCCAAACGCCATCACGGGACGTCGCCCAATCATGTGATGAATCCCGACCGGCTTGCCGGCTTTATCGTCTACGAAAACTTGGTCGAGTGTCTTAAGCAAAACAGGATTACCATTTCGAAACTCAAACTTTACGCCTCCACGCGATCCGACAACTTGCTCCGGCGGGATACCATAAACCCGCTCAGACCAGACTCGCATGAAATCCGCTCCGCCGCCGGAGACGATAAACGTTTTGAATCCCTTCGATCGCAAATAGATCAACACTTCAAGCATGGGCTGGTAGACACATTTGTCATACGGTCTTCCAAATCGCGGATGCTTCGCTGTCTTGATCCAGTCACCAACACTTTGTTCGAACTCGTTCGTAGTCATGCCGGCATGGGTAAGTGCAATAATTTGCAAAAGCCCTCTGTGACTGTCGGCAAGTAGTTTTACTGTGTCACCCGCGAGTGCTGCTGCGACGAAAGCATCGTCTTTCAACTCCGGTTTCCCGGAAAGCTGAACTTTCAATCTGTCGAGACAAAAGGCGAGCTGAAATGGGATGGGAGCCTTTGGCCATAACGTGCCATCGTTGTCAAAAACGGCAATACGATCAGTTGGAGGAATATACTCTGGTTCACCATCTTTGGTGACCTTTTCAACAAAGCCAATTATCGCCTGCTTCGCAGCCCCTTCCTGCCATGACGGCAATGGATCGGAGGCATATGCAAAATTCTGAACGAGCGTTAATAAAACCGTCACGACCATTATTTCGCGAGAGTTGATAATCATTATTTTGCAGCTGTCAGAGTTATCGCAATTGTCAGAGTTAAATGTGGCTTGTCTTACTTTGTCGGCTCGTATCAATCGGTAGCGAACGAGAACGCTACAAAACTCGCGCTACCTGGGTTGCGCGAGTTTGTAGACCGGGTTCGATTTACTTCCCGCCGGAAGTCATCGATTTAATTTGCTGCTCCAATGAATCGAGACTCCAGTCGCCAGGCTTTTGGCTAGGTGGAAAATCCTTCATGGACATCAAGAATTTACTCGCGACAACTTGCATCGGCCCAAGAACGTAAGCGCGATCAATCATCCAATCATGGTAAGTATTGGAGTTTTCGTACGACTTTTCGAATGGGTCGCGTCGCAAATTAAAGAGTAACGGCATTCGCAGTTTGACAAAAGGCTCACGCCAAACTTGCAGCTGCTTAGCGCGATTTTCCAAGTAAGTTGCTTTCCAGTCGCCAACGCGAATCGACATCACATTGCCGTCATCACCCACATAAATAAATTCATTACGCGGCGATACATCGGTCTTGCCGCTGAGATAACCGAGCATGTTAAAGCCATCGATATGGTTCTTATACTTGCGGCCATTGAGCTCGACGCCCTTGAGCAGTTTTTCTTTAATGTCGGGGTCCCCGCCTGCAGCAGCGAAAGTCGGCAACCAATCTTCGTGTGAAACGATGCCGTTCAGCGTTGTACCCGCTGGGAAATGACCTGGCCAACGGACAAAAGCTGGTACTCGGAATGCTCCCTCCCAGTTAGAATTTTTCTCGCTGTGGAATGGCGTTGTTCCTGCGTCAGGCCAAGTGTTGTAGTGAGGGCCGTTGTCTGTTGAATATTGCACGATTGTGTCATCGCCAAGACCAAGTTCGTCGATCAGCTTCAGCAGTTCACCGACCATTGCATCGTGCTCGATCATGCCGTCGGTGTACTCGTCATTTCCCTTGTGACGATGTTCTTCTTTAACGTGCGTGCGGAAGTGCATGCGAGTTGCATTCCACCAGCAGAAGAATGGCTTGCCTGCAGCGTGCTGACGCTTGATAAAATCTTTTGCTGCGGCAATCGACTCTTCGTCAATCGTTTCCATGCGCTTCTTTGTAAGCGGGCCGGTGTTCTCGATGGTCTGGCCGCCCTTGCCGTCAGCCTTGGATCGAATGACACCGCGTGGTCCGAAGACTTCCCGAAACGTCTTGCCATTGGCCAGTACCATATCGCCGGGGTAGTCCTCGTGCTCGGGTTCCTCTTCCGCATTGAGGTGGTAAAGATTCCCAAGGAACTCATCGAAACCGTGCATCGTTGGCAGATGCTCATCGCGATCACCTTGGTGATTCTTGCCGAACTGGCCCGTTGCATAACCCAGGCTCTTCAGCACAGTCGCCATCGTGACGTCGGTTTTCTGCCAACCCTCGGCAGCTCCCGGCATTCCGACTTTTGTCATTCCGCTTCGAACTGGAACCGATCCACCGATAAACGCAGCGCGTCCAGCGGTACAACTCTGCTGCGCATAATAGTCAGTGAAAGCTACTCCTTCACGCGCGATTCGATCAATATTAGGAGTCTTATAGCCCATCATGCCACGGTTGTTGTGACTAATGTTCCAAGTACCGATGTCGTCGCCCCAAATCACCAGAATGTTTGGTTTTTTCGCAGGCGCAGACTGTGCACTGGCGTTCTCATTGGGAAAAACGACGGCCCATGCCATCGCGACAAAAATTGTTAAGAACCGAACTCTCATCATCTTAGTAGCCTCATGTTGTAAAAGGTTGCGGACTCGGGCCGCCGAGGTAGTTCCAGTAAAACAAAATCGAAATCCGGTGCATGCTGCACTGGAGTACTCTCTGAATCTTATGTTGCCTAATATTGCTGCTGAATGAATAAGTATCGAAAGTATATTTTCCGGATTATTTTCCGGTTTGATCCGCGTTATTAGCGTTCGCTTCTTCAGACTGCTCCAGTCGAACGAGTATATAGTTCTCCACGCGATCAGTTCCAAAGTGAACAAGCAATGGGACCTGATCCTGGGTCAGGTTATAGATACCGGTTTCCGCAACTATCGAGTCGCTTTCTGCGATCCGAATGGCGACACGTTGTGTTTCTTTGTCAACATGTCCCTGTATGGCATCAACCTGATCCGTTTCGCGGTTATAGAGCGTCCCGGCAACTATCCCCGACTTATCAACAGCAAGTTGTACAACGCGCGTCGGATCGGTGTCCGATTCACTGGTTGAAAGAGCAAACGTTCCGAGGGGAAGCCACTCGGCCGACTCCGCTTCGAGGGCCGGCGGTTCGACTGTCGCAAGGGCGGCGGCGCTTTCAGCGAATTCATTGGCGGAAGCAATTGGTTGGCTGCCAATGTAAACACTGTTATCTTGATACGTCAAGTTGCCGCCAGTTCCGTAGTCATAGTAGATCGGCTGCGACCATACATTGGCTGGCGCAGACCAAGTAAACCAACTTGAGGTAACAGTCCAGGTTGGACGGCGCCACCAATAATGCCATGGATAGTTATTGAACTGGTGGTAATAATGCCAGCGACAGACGCCGCCTGGATGACTATACCACCAGTCGCCTGCAAACCAACGATTGTGGTTATTAAAGCTATGCCAATTCACTCGGACTTTGTTGCCCCAACCGTTCCAGAACTCTATCCTCGCTGGTTTCGCTGAAGCCCATCTCTGAAGTCCATTCACCTGCGTCTGCCAATTCTTATTGATCGAGGCAACACGATCGTTCTCGATATTAACCCAGCTTGGTCGGCGGTTAATAACAGTGTTGCCAACATTTATGTTGTCGATATTGATTGGGCGCGGATTCAAGCCTGGGCGGCCTGGAGTACCAACCGGCAAGTCAATAGGACGAGCCGGTAAGGGGACTGGGCGATTCGAACCGGGAAGATTCACATTAGGCTTGGTCTGCCCAGGCAATGTTGTTGGGCGATTGGGGCTATTTGACAGATTACTTGCTAAATCACCCGGCCGCGTTCCCGGCATTTCACTCGGGCGATTATTGACACCCAAGCGGTCCGCGGGTTTGAGCCCATCCGAGATACCAAGGAAATCACCAACATCATTAGGAGAGGGGCGTCGCTCAGGCAAAACGCTCGGTCGATTGGTGCCCGGTTGATTGATACCCGGTCGATTGGTGCCAGCTTGATTGAAACCCGGTCGATTGGAGGCCTCGGGCAATTTGGATGGTCTCTCGAACCCACTACCGCCAAGACTGGGGATGCTGGGTTTCGTACTTGGCCGAGTGGCCGGAAATGCATTTGGTGCTCCGGGAAACTCTCCCGGTAACTTCGTTGGGCTACTTCCTAACGCACTGCTAGGTCTAGTTGCAGGACGATTGCCATTCGTTGAAAGTGATGGTTTCATTCCGCCGCTGATTCCACCACCTACGTTTGGACGCGAGACTGAGGGACGCGCGATAGACGGTCGAGCCGCTGGCATCGTCGGGCGTGACATCGCGCCGCCTCCCATGTGCGGCATACTCGCCGGCGGACTTGCCGCGCGAGGAATGCCACCTCCAACGCGGCCACCACCTTTGAACCCGCCTGCCAAGACACTATCAGCATTTGAAGCAACCATCGCAACCAACAGAACGAAGAGCGAAGAGAACCTCATGAATCGACCTCTGTTACTTTGATGGTGTCTCGTCCGAAACGGGCTTGTCTAACAGACGCTTTACGGTCACTGTGGAAGACGCCGGTTGAAGCTCTCCTTCGATTTCACGTCCTATCAATTGAACGGTAAAAGTGTTCGCATCTTGAATCTTCATCACAAAAGTCCCCGATGCCGCCCTACCGTCTGCCAGTGTTTGTGTACTTTTGATTAGCCAATCATTTTCACTCTTAATCCAAACGCCATCGCCAAAGGAACCGTCCGCATCAAAGGACCAAGACCGAAAGGCTTGGGCACGAGGATCCCATCCGATTATCTGAGTGCCACGCAGTGGCGCACCTTCAGCAGCAATTGTTTCGAAAGATCTAATCAAGAAAGATCCACCGATCGCTGGTTTAACAACCGTACGGACAGAGGTTTCTGTTGAGGTGTCTTCCCACGTTCCAACAAGCCAATTCAATTCTTGCAACGCTTCAGCGGCAGACGCTGGAACCACAACGGCTCTCTCTTCCAAAGAGTCGATCACCCAGGATCCATTCTGCTTCAATAAAATGGCTGAAAACTTTGTTACCAATCGTTCATCGCCAATTGAAAGCACGACATCGCCATCAACGCTGGCGACATCATCTTTTATCACACGAACATGCTCGACAGAGCCTGCAAGAATTGGTGCTGCCTGCGATGCGAATACCGTCTTGATATCGTCGACGATTTGCGAACGACCTACTGTGCGCTCACCGCTTTGATGATCCACATAGACGGCATTCTCGGACCAGAGACTTTCAACCTTCCCTATATCCTTGCTGTTGAACGCGGTCACATAAGTATTGATCGCGGCGCGAACTTCCGTTTCATTGGCAAGCCCTTCGCCAACAAATAAGACAGCCAGCGAAAACGCAAGAAAGTTTGTCACAGTGATGTATCGCATGGGCAGACCAAACTTCATCGAGAAAAGCAAGGTTTCATGTCATTCACGCAGAGAAGACAAACGCTTCGCATGAACGGTTACGCGGCCCAATTGTAGCTAAAGCGGTTAGTGCCGAACCCATTTCGCTGCGTTTTTTCGTAACTTTAACAGCATCTACTCCATGCTCAGTTTGTAGCGAGATACGTTTCATCGCTGTGCGCCTAGGTTGCTCAAACACCAAACAGAGCGATGGAGGTTGAACGCCCTATAAACCTCGTTGAGCGGCTTCAATGCGAAAGAGCTTCAAATGAAGGTGGATGCATAGGTTCGCCCAGGTTCGCCCAGGTACCGCGAATAGGCGATTTTGTATACTCGCGGCTTTTTAGTATACTCAGGCCCTCACGAACCAGCAGACAGGATGGATTCGCTTCTGATGCTAGACTTTTGACGTCTTCCCGCGAACACATTTACCAACAAATTACTGGTCGCCTACGCGTACTTTTCAATTCACATACTTGACCACACATTGCAATGCGAGGGTTTTATGTTCTTTGGACATCGTTGTCGCCTGACAGCTGCTACGCTGCTGGCAGTTGCATTTTCAGTTGTTTCAGTCGCTCAGGAACCAAAGCTTGAGCAGCTATTGAAACGTACTCCGCTGCCGGGCAACGCCGTTTGCTACTTGCATACACCTTCCCTAAAGAAATTGTTAGCTAATGCGAATATTGAATTCGGGATGGCTGACGAAGTTGAAGAGGTATGGCTGGTTTCGGAATTAGAAACTAATTCAATGCATCCAACGTGGGAAGCGGGATTTGCAACTGTAAAGCGATCGTTTGATGCGGAATCCTTGGCGCAAGCCCTGGGTGGATACGTTGACATGATTGGTGACCAGAAGGTCGTATGGACTCCCCGCCAAAGCTATGTTGTTCCGATGCAGGAGAATCGCGTGGGCTTTTTGCGGCCTGCGAGACGTAATTTGGTCTCCCAGTGGCTTGCGGGTAACGCAACGAGCTCTGTCCCTAGTTTTCTATCGGCGCAAGCTAAACAACCTGAGCAGTTCCTATCGCTGCTTGTTGCCGTCAATCTGCAAAACACTTTATCGCCTGTCGATCTCGCCAAACGGCTCGCAACCTTAGATTCGCTGAAGGGCAAGGATCCAAAAGTTTTGGCCGATCTATTTGCATCCGTGCAAGGCATCAGCATTATTGTGGGCCGAAAAAGTCTGTCTGAATGTATCTTGTCGATCGAGTTCGGAAAGTCGCCTGCCGAACTCGCTGCAAGCGGTACGCAAATTGTCACCGAAATCCTTAACCGAAACGGTACCAGCGCACCGGAAGTCGCTTCATGGAAATCAAAAGTCGATGGCAATAAGCTGTCGCTTCAAGGCGCCCTTTCCGCCGATTCGCTGGACGGCATTTTGGGCATTTTCAGTTTGCGTGAATATGCCGAAGGCGTGGTTGAGAAAGTCGAAAGTAAGTCTTCCCAACCTGGGAATAGTCAGATGTTGAGTGCTTCCAAAGAGTACTTTAGCAAGGTCAACGCCTACATAGAACGAGTTAGAAAATACGAAGCCCAGACAACCGGTTACCGAGCGAAGTGGGATGAACAGCAAGCAAGACGAATTGATGAACTCGGAACATTGAATGTTGATCCACTGTTGATTGAATACGGTTCGGACGTCGCCAACATTTTACGCGGAAATGCAACTTCGATTCGCACTGGCAACGTCGCAGCGGGTCAGCTCCAAGCCTCGCAAGCAAATGAAGGTGGCTACAACACGGTCTACAGCAACGGTTACTATGGCGGTTATGGTTACGGCTATAGCTCCGTTGGTGACAATTCCGGAATTGGAGTGAGCAGTCAAGCAATCACCGGCGCCCAGCAGAGAATGGCAGGCTTCGGCAGCTATCGGGAAGCGATCGCAGCCATCGATAAACTCACTGGCGAAGTGCGTAGGGCAATGACTGATAAGTATAAAGTTCAATTCTAGACGAGTCCGAACTCACTTTGCTGAGTTCACTTCGCTGTGCCCACCGCGCTGATTTCATAACGCTGACTTCAGTGCACCGGGCCTTGTGCGGCGACCATTCAGCAACGTACCGATCGCCGTATATCGCACGAACCATTGGTAAGTCACTATCAAGATGCCGAATGTCACCAGACACAGCAAAGGTACCTTCACCCAAGCTGTCGCCGTCCAGTCTTTGACGAAGTACTGAAGATAAATCACCAAAGGAATGTGGGCCAGGTAAAGCCAGTAGGAAGAATCGGCAACGTAGCGTATCGATGCGCTCGGCTGTGATAGGTACTTCCGGAACGCTTCGAGCAGTCCGAACGACATGAGCCAAGCAAAAGTTGCCGCACATGTTACAAATGCCAGCCTCGCGGGTAAGTCACTTATCGTTTGCAACTGCATTGCGAGCGGGAACACCAAAGCGAAAGCGACAACGAGCAGCATCCACCACTGATGCGGTCGATGAACCTCGGTGCGGTGACTGTCAAAATAGAGGGCACCAAAGCCGAAGAAGATTGCGTAGTAAAGCAGTACAGAAGGCATTGGCAATAAACCTGCGGAAGTGTCGGGACCAAAGCCAGTCATCGGCAATTGCACAATCGCGGTCATTGGGATGATCCACGCGAACTTCCAATTCGATGCGGTTAACCAAGTTGCTGGAGGTCGGATATTGCAGTAGTTTCCAACACTCACACAGATCACGAATGCAAGTACTAGCCAGCATAAGAACCATAGAAACCACAGATGATGGAATACTGGGAAGTAGAAAAGCAACCAACCAATGCCTGACAGCTCAAGCGATCCTTCTGCTGCTGTCATCGAAGAATGCAATTCGAGTTTTTCGCCTAGGAGGTCTGCGATTACCAAGCGTCCCTCTGCGACCTGCGATCGTTCAATTTCAACTTTCAACAAATCTGCCCAGAATTTGGTAAGTCCCCAAGGCGCTTTCAACGTATCAGCGGCTCGAGTATTATCAGCGTTCATCATCGAAGGATCTGCACCAGCCTCCACGAGCCGCTTGGCAACCGCCGAATGTCCAAACAAACTGGCAACCAACAGCGAAGTGGATCCTCTGTCATCACTGAAATTTACATCAACACCACTCGCAAGTAACCTTGCAACTTCGTCATCATTGCCGCGCATCGCTGCTTCGAGCATCTGAATTCCTGCTGCCGTTTCATCTTCAGTAACTGCAATGGATTGAGCGCCTACTCGGTCAGCTTTTATACCGGCGGTTTGTTGTGTTGTGACACGTCGGGAAGCGATCGAAGACACCACCCACACCGCCGGTACGATGGTGAAAAGACCAATGCTGAGCGGCAACAAAATCCGGCGAACACGGTTAGAGATCAATGACTTCAAGCCACGTTCGCGCCACAGCATGGCTGTAAAAAAACCACTCAGTAAAAAGAACAGCGGCATTCTAAATCCATGAATCGCCTGCACAAAGACGCTAGCCCAACCTCCCGCCTGCGCGTCCTGGACGATCCATCCGGCGGGTATAAAACTCATCAGCGAGTGGAGCAAGATCCCTAGAAGCATCGTTGCAGCACGGAGCGCATCCAAATCGTGGCGCCGCTCGGTGCGTGTTGGCGCATCCAACACTGAATCCAATGTAGAGTTATTCACTAGCAGTCTTCCCAATCAGCTTTTCGGCCATTCGAACGTCGGGAATCTTGCTCCCGTTTCAGAGTGGCCCAAAAGGCGACCAAGCTAGGCGCGACATGTTATGCATGTCCATAGGTGCTTAAGTGCAGACAGATTTTGCACAACTGTTAAGAGTGCTTGCTAGGGTCCGAGGACAGTTGCGAGTTGGGTGGGTTCACGTTCGGCAACGATTGTTGAGCCCGCAGTCAGAGTTTTTCCGCTGAAGAACTTCGGAGTGTTCCGCATACAGCTCGACGCCGGCGCGGATACGATGTCAAACTAGTCGCACCGCGTGAAAACCTGATTTTGCGGCAACAAAGAAGTCGTTTTGGATACTTCGCTTCACTAGTTCTGATGACGCGGGGAAAACGTTACAGCGACCGCCGACCAATCGCGATGTCTGCTATGCGATCACACCGTGAACGACTTTTCCGTGGACGTCCGTTAGACGGAAATCGCGTCCCTGGAAACGATAAGTCAGCCGTTCGTGATCAATTCCCATCAGGTGCATCAAGGTCGCCTGGAAATCATGGACGTGCACAGGATTCTCCACCGCGCTAAACGCGAGGTCATCCGATTGACCATAGCTCATTCCCGCTCGCACTCCACCGCCAGCCATCCAAACAGTGAATGCGTAAGGATGGTGATCACGACCCCAGCGAACCCGATTGTTGATGTCACCTTGGATAAATGGAGTTCGTCCGAATTCGCCGCCCCAAATTACTAAAGTATCATCCAGAAGCCCACGACGCTTCAGGTCCATGACCAGCGCCGCACTCGGTTGATCGGTGTCTTTACATTGCGTGTACAGCTCCGTCGTCAAGCTGTTGTGTTGGTCCCAGCCGGCGTGCATGACTTGCACGAACCGGACACCGCGTTCGATCAAACGCCGCGCGAGTAAGCAGTTATGCGCAAACGTACCAGGCTCTTCGACCTGCGGGCCGTACAGGTCTAACGTCTCGCGCGATTCCGTCGACAAGTCCGCCATTTCAGGCACACTCGTTTGCATCTTGTAAGCCATCTCGTACTGTGCGATGCGAGTTTCGATCTCCGGATCAGCGACTTGTTCAAGCTTGATCGCATTCAAAGCACTGATGTCACTGAGCCACTCGCGTCGCATTTCGCGCGACAGCCCCACAGGATTCGAGAGATACAGAACCGGATCGCCGCTGCCGCGAAACTTCACACCTTGAAATCGCGAAGGCAGGAAGCCGCTGCCCCAATAAAAG
>JBGSJB010000378.1:0-2550 GCA_041742175.1 Pirellulaceae bacterium | reverse complement strand
CGCCGTTCTTGGATAAATTGAGCGGCCGTGATCGTGGTCGAACTGCTGCGACCAATCAGCGCAAAACTGTGAAGCACGACCCGCTGGACCACGACCCATTCAGCCTTTCGATGGCTGGCGAAGCGAGTGTAACGCCCACTCCGGCAGAGTTGACGAGCTCGATCCAAGAAAGCCGTGAGTGGCGCGACCCTCGCAGCTTGCGAGAAGCTCGATTGGCATCAAACGCTTTCGCGAAGCAATCAAAACCGCTTGAAAAGTTTGTCGAACAGTTCGATCGCTCAGTCGCTGGCGTGTCCGGCGTGCTGCCCGCTGGTGGCGAACGACCGCATTCGAGACTTGACCGCACTGGATGGCACGACCGAGAACCGTATGGCGCGGAAAGGCACGAGGGAGCGACGTCGGCCGAGTATAACGATTTAGGTTTCGGTACTTCGGGCAATCCCTCGGCTGCCGTGAATTGGTATGGATTGTCGGAACCGAAAACTGATGAAGCTAGCAATGCGAGTCAAGCTAGTCGCAACGTGGCGGGGACGAGTGCATCGAGCGTGGTGACAAGCGCGCAGGATGTCGCGGAACTTCAAGTAGCCCTCAACAACATGGTGGCGATGTCAACTGGCCCTTGGCAGCTTGCACCGCTGGCGGAACGTGCAAAGTACTTTATCGAACACGGCGCAACAGCCATCGATCGCGGTCAGGCGAGGTTGCTGCTTGAAAGAATCGAAGCTTTCCAGAACCTCGCGGCTCGCAGTCAGCAGCTTGCCAGCCCGCAGTTATCCAGCCCGCAGTTGCCAAGACAGCCAGCAGTTCAATCGGCCAGCTACGTGGCCACTCCAGCGATTGCGAACGCAACGTCACAACCTGCACCGGGAGCATCGCACTTCGATGCAACTGGTTGGCTTGTCCCTGTCCATTCAGCCAGTCCCGATCAACCGACTCATGCGATCACGAACGACACGGGCGACATTGTTGCTTACGTTTCACCGATCGCTGGCCTGAACTTGGATCGCTATCGAAATCAAGCGGTTGGCATCACCGGTCTGCGCGGGTACTTGCCGAAACTGCAGGCTGCTCACATTCAAGCACAACGTGTCTCGCGCATCCGTTAACGAATGGCGCCGCAGATTTCGAACCCGTTGCTTAAAACGCTTGCAAAAGTTCCGCAACTTTTCTCTTAACGATCTCAGCTCGTTTTGTTTGTCGCGTTTTGATCCATTCCTCAGACTGGTCGAGCAACTTTCGCAGGTGTTCCAGTTCCGCTTGGCGTGAAGCCTGATTCGCGTCAAACTCTCGTTCGAGGTGAGCCTGCAGTGCCTTCTGCAAAGCTGCTGATCCCGCTTCTTGAACAGTGTACTTTGTTAGAATGCGGCTACTTTGGATTGAAAGCCGAGGATGTCAGCTTGCGAATCTCGAGTTCACTTAGGATCCAAGCTCAGAACAACAGTGAGATACTTTTTATGCGGATTGATAGCCACCATCATTTTTGGAAATATGATCCGAGCGAGTATGCATGGATCAACGACTCCATGGCGGTGCTCAGGCGTGATTTTGGTCCGCGAGAATTGCAACCGCTTTGTCAGGGGAGTGGCATTGATGGCGTGTTATCGGTGCAAGCGAGTCAGACGTTGCTGGAGACAGAGCGGTTGATCAAGTTCGCTGAAACCGAAGACCTTGTTATGGGCGTCGTGGGTTGGGTGCCCTTGGCGAGTAGTGCAGTGGTAACGGATTTGGAGCGATTGGCGATGTCGCCGTGGCTGAAAGGCGTTCGGCATGTGGTCCAAGACGAGTCGGATCCCGAGTTCTTGATGGGAGCGACATTCAATGCGGGCATCCGTCGGCTGAAGCAATTCAACTTGATCTATGACATTTTGATTTATCCTTGGCAGTTGCCAGCGACGATTCAGTTTGTTGATGCGCATCCGGAGCAACCCTTTGTTCTGAACCATATTGCCAAGCCTGCGATTGATAGCACGCGCTATGACGCTGATTGGGAGCGGAACTTGCGAGAGTTGGCGAGACGTGAGCATGTGATTGGATGCAAATTCTCTGGCATTGTGACTGAGGTGCGCGATTCGGAATGGGGGGTGGATGGGTTGCGACCGTATTGGAATGTTGCTGTTGAAGCGTTCGGTGCGAAGCGCTTGATGTTCGGCAGTGACTGGCCAGTGATCTTGTTGCGAAGTGATTATGCGCGGTGGGTAGCTGCGGTAGAAGAATTGACCGCTGAGTTTAGTGGCTCAGAAAAGTCTGGTTTTTGGGCCGAAAATGCGGTTCGGGCGTACAAATTACAACAAAAATAGAATCGCAACTTTCGCTATTTACCTGAGGAGGGTTAGTCTTCACAATACCCGCCGGTTGGACGCTCTGTTAGGGGGCGACTGGCTGCAACATGGCTCAACGGATCGAGCCACTTGAGTCGAAAGGTACCTCAGCGATTCACACTGCTTGCTTGATGCTAGCAACGATCGACAAAGAGGATCAACCCACGCAAAAACAATGGCAAGGAGTGCTGAACGTGCGAATTTTAAGTCTAGTGACTGCGTTAGTCGTCGG
>JBGSJB010000377.1:0-7920 GCA_041742175.1 Pirellulaceae bacterium | reverse complement strand
GGAACACCCCAAGTGAACAATCCGAACCTTACCGCCTTCACTATCAATCACGATTTTGCGGTATCAAGCACCAGAGAAAGAGATGTTGCTATGAAGACCAATTTGGTAAAGCCCCTCGCCAATCGCCATGCGTTCACACTTGTTGAACTCATCGTGGTCTTAACGATTCTCGTTGGGCTAGCCGGCGTCTTGATTCCAGCGGTCACCGATATGATCTCGCGAACGAATCGCAGTACCTCAGCGATCAACATAAGTGAGGTGGCAGGTGCTATTCAGCGTTACGACGCTCAGTACATGTCGTATCCGAACAACTTCGACAGCTTGATGTATGACGAATCAAGCGGTGGACTTGCGGGTGGCGACGACCTGAACACTTTAGACGTAGATTTTGTTACCGCATCGGTTGACATCACGTTGACGGCTGGCACGATCGCGACGCTGTCGACTGCAGGAATCACATCCGTTGGTTTGCACGCTGAAGACGATGCAACATTCGACCTTGCGACACCTACAACGCTAGCCACTAACGATGTGCTGAAGGGGCCGACAACCGCGACGCAGCAGGCGCTCGGATTGGAAACTGCGGCTACCAGCCTCGTTGGTAAGTATGTCTTTTTGGGAGTCGGCGCGCTTTGCGACATGAACGGCAAGACAACCATTGACGCTCCTGTTCACTTTCCTCGCAATGCAGCGACCAATCCAGAATCTACCTACTCTCGATTTATTGCTATCTTCCAGATCACTGATGGTGTAGCCACGGTAACGTATCCGCAAGGCGAGCCGTTGTCGCGTGCCAAGTTTGTAGGAGTTGTCGCTCCAGACGGACTCGGACTCAGCGACGAACTCGATGGTTACTTCTACATCGCTGCCAACAACTAAAGACTGCTTGACCAGTTTTGCACTCGGCTCGTCGTGTACAACTCGGCTAGCCGCTTCGCATTGTGCACGTTCCGAGTCCGCGATAGCGAGGGTCACAACGATCATGAAAACTCGCAACGCCTTCACGCTGATCGAACTGATCGTTGTGCTTAGCATTCTGATCGCACTTGGCGGAATCATGTTACCTCTGTACGCCGAACATTTCAGCAGCGCCGCCAGCACCGTCACCCAAGCGACGCTGGCCGAGATTCGCAACGCGATGCTCCAATACTGGCACGACACGAAACATGTCCCCTTGGATGGAATCACTAGCGTTGCCACCGAATCGCAACGTTTCGAAATCGCGTGGTTGTTTGCGAATCCAGTGACTGGGGACACAACCAACCTGTTTAATCCGAATTCTCAAATCGGCTGGCGCGGACCTTATATCACCAGTTCAACCGCGGATGCGATTGCTAACGGTGGACCGAACCTGGTCGATGGTTGGAATCAATTGTTGATAGTTCAGTATGTCGATCCTAGCTCAAGCCTAAAGGACCTTCGCATCATATCCCTAGGTGCGAACGGTGCGGTCGATGTCCCGGCGAACATCGCTACTTCGGATCTAACAACCAGCAGCATCGGAGACGATCTTTATGTCGCACTCTCGCTGCGTTAAACTAACGAACCGATTTGCCCTGACGCTCTTGGAGTTGGTTGTCGTTCTCGGAATACTTGCGGTACTTTCGACGGTCGCGGTCCGATCGCTTGAACCCATCGCTGATCAAGGACGCTATGAACTGACTCAAACACTTCTCAACGATTTGCGATACGCAGTCGCTGGCGTTAGCGGTCGCGCTCACAGTCACGAAGCCTCCGTTCCTGCAGGCTTCGTTGTGAACTGCGGCATACTGCCTTCGAGCGTGGAAGATCTAAGTGCAAAGCCTGTCGGGCTTGCAGCTTATGCTATTCAGTCTTTTGATTCGGATCGTGATGCGGTGGAGGATGTCATGCTTGCGAGCGGCTGGAACGGACCCTACATGCACTTGAATGTAGGAGTTGCGGATATTGTGGACGGCTGGGGGCATGAAGTGGTACTGAACGAATCGGGCGGAGACTTGGAGATCGTCTCGTATGGTTCCGATGGCGATTCCAGCGCGCCGGAAGATGGTTACCGCGCGGATTTATCAGTTAGCATCCTTACACGTGATTACACCGGAGATTTGGTATTTCGTCTGTTTGCGATCGATGGGTTGAACGGTTCACGTGTCGATCCCAGCCCAAGTGGTACTGAACAACTTGGAGTGCTCTTTTACGGCGTCAACTCAACCGGCGGTACAACGGCTGAGATCGCCGAACAGATGCTGGCCGTGGCAAGTTCAGGCACCTTCGAATTCCGCCGATCGAGCACTTTATGCGGTCGAGTCGCAGCGCGTGGGATTCTGTGGGACGATGTCGATGGAGACGATGAACTCGATATTGGCGAGTCTATTGTAAGGAAGAGCTACGTGCATTTTGCAGTCGTTTCTCCATCCGCCGAAACGCGGCTCGAAATGGAGCTGCGTTAAGCAGGGACTATGATGTTCGCACCCAGTCATACAATCTTGCTCGTCACCAAGCAGGTGTTGGCACGTGTTGATCTGACCGGGAAACGGCGCCCAAAGGTCAAGCAGATCTGGTCTCAACCTGGATTCGACTACGAATCGATTGTGCCTGAGGTGAATCGTGCGCTGAAGCTGGGGCCTCGCCCGGGATGTATCACTGTGGTCAGTCCAGATTACTGGACGGATGTGCTCGCGATTCCTTCCGATGTGCTCGCGCTTGCTGGCGAGCAGGAGGTACTTCAAGCACTCGCGCTGGAGGCAGAAGTCGATTCAGGGTTGTCCGCCTTTGAATCGCGCACCGCCGCATTGATTCTCGAGGCGCACACCGTTGATGAAAAAAGTTGGTGTGTAACGCAGATATCGGCTTCGCACTTTCGCGAGCTCACGCAAATCGCAAAGTCATCGGGCGCTTCCCTGTTCGCCGCTGCGCATCCGGTAGTTGCAGAGTTGGCTGCGATTCGAGATGTCACCGCCGCTCAAGCGAACGAGAGACTTCAGTCTTGGCAAGATCTGTCGAATGTCACTCAGGAACAACTCGACGCTTTCGCAAGCAACTGGGCAAACTGCCTCTGCCTCAGCCCTCGCCATCCGCTTTTGGTCAGTAGCGCTGGGGCACAGGCGATGTCGCAGCCAATGGCATGGACAGCCTCCTTAGCTGTGTTCGCTTTCGGAGGGTGCGGCCTGTGGCATTGGCAAACGCAGCAATGCTTAGCTTCGGCGGCTCAGACCATTGAGCGACTCGAGAAGAAGCAGAGTCAACTGGACTCGACCGAAGCAACGCTCAAAGCAACGGAAGCAAAACTAGCGAAACTGCAAGCAGACATTGCCAAGGCGCAGACCATCAAGCAGGTCACCGCACGGCAGTTAGATGTCGCAACTTCGATGCATGCCCAAAACAACCGTCGCTGGGTTGCTCTAATCGACGCACTCGCCGCCTCGACTGATGGTCGCTGCTGGGTTCAAACGATCGAATCAACTCCGTTGCAAACGATTGTTCAAGGAATTGCAATTGACAGTGCTGCGGCTCATCAATTTGCGGGACAGCTTGAATCGCTGCTCATTGGTAGCGGTTGGCATGCGACTCCGGCTGCCACGACTCCGTCGACACACAACTTAGTCGAGTTTCGAATTGAGCTGAATGCGACTGAGAAGCCGGTGCAAGCCAACCTACCGTCCGCGGTTACCGTCGTACCGCATGCTCCGGCAGACCTCGATCTGGTCGATGCGCGATCAGTGCGCGATTTGTTCAAAGGAGCCAGCCGTGAGTGATGCTGTGCCTCTTCGTAACCGGATCCTGTCGATCTGCGGCCCTGCGCTCGCAATTGTTCTCGTCTATCACATCGTCTTCTATCGGCCTCTGCAATTAACGTTGAATGTCGAACGAGCGAAGCTTAAGAAAATCGAAACGAGTTTAGCGCGCAAGACGAAATTAGAAGCGGTTCAAGCGAAGTTGGCCGTCGCGCAGTCCGAGATCGTCTCGCTAACTGAGCAATTGGAGCAAGCTCACCAGGCAAGTTCGCGTTTGGTCTCGCGCCGCGATGTCATGCGCCGCGAGTACCTCGACTCTCGCACGCCCGCGACGACGATGGCGGAGACGCTCTCGTTGCTTCGACGATATCATCTAGAATGCATCGACAGCGGACCTGGCGCCGCTGACAAGAGTAATAACCTGAGCGAATCGCTGCAGCCAGTTGCCGAAATGCTCGGCAAAGTTGAATCCGAATCCCAAGATGCAAGCCGACGCGAAATAAAAATTAGGTTTCGCGGTCGGTTTCAAGATGTTCAAAGTGCTTTACAGGAAATGCAAGTTGCCCCACTTGGCATTTTCGTTGTCTCGTTGGAAATGGAAGTTTCTGACGCGCATACCGACCAACGTATTTGGACTCTCACAATCGCGGTTTAGGGGCGCTCGTTTTTATGGCAATCGCCACCGATACCAAAGCAAGCACTTTGGCAATGCTGGACTTGGATCAAGTTCGGATCGATCCGGCATGGGCTCTGCGAATTCCCGCGAACTATGCACTGCGCAAGCGAATCTTACCGCTGTGCAAGATAGCTGACGAGGTAATCGTTGCTTGCGCGCAGCCGGTGGATAGTCAGACGAGGAAAGCGCTTCACAACTACTTGAAATGCGATTTTCAGTTCGCAGAAGTCGAACTGGCTTCACTGCGTCGCGCGCTCGCGCGCGTCTACGACAACCCGTCGATCGGCAGCACAGGAAACGCCGCGGCCTCAAAGGAACCGAAAAGCGAAGGCGACTCTGCGGTTGCGATTTGCGATGAACTTCTTCAGGCAGGAATCTTGCGCGGTGCATCGGATATTCACTTGGTACCGAGCGCTTCATCCCTAGTGGTGCAGCTGCGCGTCGACGGTCAGCTTGAGGGCTACCGCGAACTGCCGCTCGCGCTACAGCCGCTTGTAGTCAGCCGCTTGAAAGTGCTGGCAGGAATGGATATCGCGGAGAAGCGCGCCGCTCAGGATGGTCGCATCACTTCACGATCTAACGATGTACGGAACTCTATCGACATTCGCGTTGCAACGTTGCCAACTCGCTACGGCGAACGGATGACGCTGCGCTTGCTTACAGCACACTCAACAAAATTATCGCTGCAGTCGCTAGGCATGCGAACTTCCGATCTTCAGATCTTCACCGCGGCGACTGCGCGACCGCATGGTTTAGTTCTGCTGACGGGACCTACGGGTAGCGGCAAGTCAACGACATTGTATGTTGCGATCGAACACCTGCTTGACTCTCGTGGTGGTAACGTCATCACGATTGAAGACCCGATCGAGTACGAGATACCTGGCGCTTCGCAGGTTGAGGTCGACTCGGCGGACAAAGTGAATTTTTCTAAAGCGCTTCGCAGCGTGTTACGCCACGATCCGGATGTCGTGATGATCGGCGAGATTCGCGATGCCGAGACGGCGAACATCGCCTTGAAAGCTTCATTGACTGGTCATTTGGTCTTCAGCACAGTTCACACAAACACCGCTGTTGGCGTTGTAACGCGCTTGGTTGATATGGGCGTCGAGCCTTTTTTGATTGCAGCGACGTTGCGATTGTCGGTCGCGCAGCGGTTGGTGCGAAAACTATGTGCGTTTTGTCGGCGACCGCGCGCGATGAATGCGGCGGAATCATTTGCTTTGCGCCAACCGGGACTGGAAGGCAGTACTGTGTTCGATGCAGCGGGTTGTGTGATGTGCGCAGGTCGCGGTTACGCCGGACGCATCGCGCTGTTCGAAATGCTGGAAAGCAACGAAGGGGTGGCGAAGTTGATTGCGAGTGGAGCGGACGAAACTGCTCTGCTTCAAGACGCTCGTTTGCGCAGCACGCCTCATTTGCTAGACGACGGTATCGCGAAAATTTTGGATGGCATCACGACGGTCAGCGAAGTCACTAACGCGGTAACGGTCTGGTAACGATGACCAACTACACCTACTTAGCACGAGATAGCTCGGGTCGGATTGCACGCGGCGACTTGCATGCAAGCTCGCCCATCGACCTGCGTACGACGCTGAAAAAAATGGGACTGCAACTGGTCAGCCTAAACGCGGTGCCTACGAAGGGTCAGGTACCTTTAAGTCGCTTTGATCCTCGCAGTTGGATGCCGCCGCGATCGCGCGACATCGAGTTCTCGTTGCGTCAGTTGGCGATCATGCTGCGCAGCGGTTTGACTTTGGTAAACGCATTGAAGGCGTTGCACGCGCAGACCGAATTGATTTCCCTAGCAACCATTCTTCAAACCGTGAAAACTCGGGTAGCGCGAGGCGATACACTGACTTCCGCGTTGGCTGCACATAGTGTTTTTCCAACGATCGCAGTCCAGTTGGTTAGTGTCGGCGAACAGACTGGAAAACTGGACCAAGTGCTCGAGCAAGCGGCGAAGTACTTGGGACAGCGCAGAACGGCAATCGCTGAAGTTCGCGTAGCATTGGCTTATCCCACAATCGTCGCAACTGCAGCCATATTGATCGCAGCGTATCTGATATTTGCTGTAATCCCTGAGTTGCAGAAGTTTCTCAGCGCGATGGGTCGCAAGCTGCCGCGGATGACTCAATCGTTAGTCGACTTCGCTCAGTGGATTCAAATTCATGGTTCAACGCTAAGCCTAATCACGGTTTCGCTCGCGATCGGAATGTACCTCCTCACGCGCTGGCAACCCGGTCGGCTGTGGTTGGATACCTGCTTACTGCGAGTACCTGTGATTGGTGGCATCTTTAGACTGTCCGGGACCGCGAATCTAGCGCACGCATTGTCGGTGATGATGCGCAGCGGTATACGACTCGTCGAAGCGCTTGCAATCGCCAAGCGACTTCAATCAAATCGTCTGCTGGCGAGTATTCTCGACCAAGCATCCGCTTCAGTGGTTCGCGGTAACACGCTTGCACCATCGCTTGCAAACCGCCAAGGATTTTCGCCGGTGCTAGTGAGTATGGTCGATGTTGCCGAAAAGACCGGACAACTCGAATCGACGCTCGACGAGGTTGCAAAGTTCTGCGAGGCGGAACTCAAATCGAAAATTAAACGCATGAGTCAACTGGTCGAGCCGGCAGTGATCGTCATTGCAGGGGGCATCGTTGGTTACGTGTACATCGCTTTCTTCATGGCGCTCATGAGCGCCGGAGGCAATTTTAAATGAGTTCGCAAAGCAGTCTGACAATTCTATTTCTCGCGATCTCGGTACTTGGTTCGACGACACTTGCGCAGGACCCGACTGTGCCGAGTTCGCAGATTCTAGAACGACTTAACAGTCGAACTCCAACGCAGCTTCCAAGCCGTACGTCTGAACCCGCAGCCGAGCTCGTCGACCTGCCTACGATCAAGCTCAAAGCGATCGTAATGAACGATAGGGACAGCGGCACAGCTCTTGTAGAAATCAATGGACGCCGACTCAGGTTACCGCTGAAGCGAAATCCATCGGAACAAATCAATGCATCAGAGCTAAGCGGAATCGAGATCAGTGGCACTGTTTACCGGGTAGAAGATTTTACATCGCGGTCAATTTTGCTAAACGGACAGGGACGAAAGTTGTTGGTGAATTGATGTGAATCACTTTTGTTTTTGCGACAAAAAATGTTCGAAAAAGCGATAGATGACTTCGTTGGATTCTGCATTCGGATCGTGCAATGTTCGGTTGGTCATGCCGACGCGATGCTTGGCGCCCAGCAACTTGTTTACTTCGATCGAATGATTCAAAGCTTCCCAGCGCTCGGGCGGATCTTCGGCACCGCCTGAAACCAAGAATGGTCGCGGTGCCATTAACGCATGCAGTTCATGGAGGTCACGACCTTCGTCGACCAATCGCAGGTAAGCTCCGTGAGCTGGATTCTCACCGGTAATCAAGCCCCGCGTCCTCCATGGTCGCTGATGGAAACCGAGATACCAGGGTTCCCAGTAGTTGATATTCGATCTGCTATTGTCGAAAACGATTCCGGGATCAGACCACGCGGCGGCAGC
>JBGSJB010000376.1:0-1519 GCA_041742175.1 Pirellulaceae bacterium | reverse complement strand
GATCCCCGCCGTGATTGGTCGGTGTGGCGTGGTTCGTCAGTTGCATCCGAAGTTGAGTGCTGAGGAGTCAAAGTTGTTTCGTCTTTCCGCCGATGCGGTGCGCAGCGTGATCGCTCAAGTTCTGTAATGCCAGGGCGAGCTACTTTTGCTTTCGGGCAGTTGCAAGTAGACTGCGAGGTCCGCTGCTTTGGGTGCAGTTGGGTTAGCACTTTAGAGCAAGCGTCAGCATGAGAAACTATCCACAGTTATTCTTAAATACTCGCAAAACGGGTTCCTTCTTGGGCCAACATCCGTGGGTGTTGGAAAAGTCGATCATCGATCCGACGGTGCCTTTGGAGCCTGGGACCATTGTGGACTTGATGCATCCGAAGGGCCATTGGATTGGCCGAGGAGTTTACAATCCGCTGAGCCGAATTCGAGTGCGGTTGTATCAATGGGATCAATCGCAAGATCTTGATGCTGAGTGGTTGCGTGGGCAACTGGCAAACGCGGTGGCGATGCGTGATGCTTGGCAGCAAGTGAATGGCACGTTGGACGCGGTGCGTTTGGTGAACAGCGAAGGCGATGGACTGAGCGGGTTGGTGATTGATAAGTTCGCAAACTATATCGTCGTTCAGTTTTCTGCGATCGCCATGCAGCGATGGTCATCAGTGATTGTTGAATGGTTGCAGCAGCGATTCGCACCGTCCGCGATTTTTCTGCGGACCGATCAGAAAACGGCGGCGAACGAAGGAACGGAAAACTTAGACGAAGTCATCGGCGAGTTACCGCAGCGCCCCGTTGAGCTGAATGAAAGTGGCGTGCTCATTCAGCTAGATTTGGCGAGCGGTCAGAAGACTGGCTATTACTTGGATCAACGGGCGAATCGTGCGCGGGCTGCGCGGTGGGTTCAGCCTGGACCGATGTTGGATGTGTGTACGTACTTGGGCGGATTCTCATTAGCTGCGTGCCGATGGGGCAAGCCAACGAGTGTGTTGGCACTTGATTCAAGCAAGAAGGCGCTTGAACAGGCGGCCTCGAACGCTGCTCTGAATGGTTTTGGTCAGATTGCGTTTGAGAACGCTGATTGTTTTGAGCGATTGGGGCAGATGCAGCAATCGGGTGACAAGTTCCAAACGGTTGTGCTTGATCCGCCTCGCATGGCTAGTAACCGCGGAAATGTTGCAGCAGCGTTGCGTGCTTACCATCGGTTGAATTCGCTCGCGCTCGAGTTGCTATCTCCGGGCGGGATCTTGATTACCTGCAGTTGCTCTGGTCGCGTGAGTCGCGATGACTTTGCGGGCGTGTTGGCCGCGGTGGCTTCGCGGCAGCGTCGCAGTGTGCAGATTATAGAGAGCTTAGGTGCGGACTTCGATCATCCGATTGCTACCAATTGCCCGGAGAGCGAATACTTGAAGTGTTTTATCTGCCGAGCGAAATAAAAAATGGTCATGGTATGCCGCTCCATCGCCACACCATGACCATGCATGTCGTTGGAACGGTTCCGAAGATCCGTTCCACCCTCCCAATCCGTGGTGTT
>JBGSJB010000375.1:0-3482 GCA_041742175.1 Pirellulaceae bacterium | reverse complement strand
TGCATGGTTGGATTACGGACTGGGTTCAACCAACGAGAACCTGCCATCGTTCTGCGTACTTGTGACTAAGAATAAAGGCGGACAACCGCTGTACTCACGACTGTGGGGCAGTGGCTTCCTTCCATCGAATCACCAAGGTATTCAATTTCGCGCCGGTGCCGATCCGGTGCTCTACTTGAGCAATCCCGATGGCATCAGTTCATCCAGTCGGCGCAAGATGCTCGACCGCATCAATGAACTCCACGCCATCGAAATGGCAAATCGCTTGGACCCAGTTATCGAAGCGCGAGTGGCTCAGAGCGAAATGGCGTTTCGGATGCAGTCTTCGGTGCCAGAAGTCGCTGATCTGAGCAGCGAACCGGACGAAGTCTTCGAACTGTATGGACCCGATTCGCGAGTTCCAGGAACGTTTGCCGCGAACTGTTTACTCGCTCGCCGCTTGCTCGAACGCGATGTGCGATGCGTGCAACTGTTTCATAAAGGTTGGGATCAACACGGCGGACTGCCAGCCGGAATTTCTGCGCAGTGTCGCGAAGTCGATCAAGCCTCCGCCGCGCTGGTGATGGATCTCAAGCGACGCGGTTTGCTAGACGACACACTGGTCGTTTGGGGCGGCGAATTCGGTCGCACGGCTTATAGTCAAGGCAAGCTCACCGAGAAGAATTACGGTCGCGATCATCATCCAAGATGTTTCTCCATGTGGATGGCCGGCGGCGGATTTAAACCTGGCATCAGCTACGGACAGACCGACGAATACAGTTACAACATCGTCGAAAACCCCGTTCACATTCACGATCTCAACGCCACCCTGTTGCATGCTCTCGGGATCGATCACGAACGGTTAACTTACAAATATCAGGGCCGTCGTTACCGACTAACCGACGTCCATGGCGAGGTCATCAATGCTATCCTCAGCTAATCGCTTATTGGCGTTTCGATTCCAACTCTAACTTGGTTGCGATCTGCGATTTTCTGCCGCCCGTTAAACACCTCACCAATTTTGCTTGACATTGCCGCCGAAATGGCTTCGACTGGAGTGCAATGCGAAACGTTATGTTTCTGCGTCCCGCTACCTCTCATCGCACTTAGGGGCTCACGCAAATGCGTCATTCGACTTTTCTGGCTCTGTTTGGGATAATCGCTTTCGGCTTCTTCGCCAATGCAACAGAACCTGCTACCACTGAGGCCCGACGCATCGAGTCGCAGCAGTTGGCCAATCAAGCACTTGCTGCGGAAATCGAGGGTGACTTTATCGCTAGGCAACGCCTACTGCGCGAATCGGAGCTGTTGAATAGCGACTGCTTGCTGGCGAAAAGTCAAAAAGGTGAAGTGCAGTCAGAAGTTGGCTGGCTAAGCGTCGAAGAATGCGTCGAACAGCTTAAAAAGAATGCGATGATCGCCGAGTACGAACAGCGGCGCGGCACTGACGACTTGAACGTCGAGCAACATTTCGCGCTAGCTCAATGGTGTCTGCAGCGTGGTTTGATTCCGCAAGCTTACGGACACTTGAATCGTGTCATTCAAATGGATTCCGACCATGAACTCGCGCGCCGAGCACTCGGGTTTCAGCGTATTGGAGCAGAGTGGATTTCCCCGTCGCAGTTGCAAGCAGCGCGTGTGATGGCCGAGACAACCCGAGCATCCATCACAAAATTTGGCAAACCGCTGAAGGAAATTAGCCGCTCACTAACGAGTCCCCGTCAAGCAACACGCGACGAAGCCATCGCGCAGCTTAACGCCATTAAAGATACTGACGCGGTAACCGCCGTTAGCTCCCTCATATCTAGTCCATTGCCCAGCGTTGCAATGGTCGTCATCAAATGGATGGCTCAGATCGATTGCGTCGAATCCTCGCAGGCCTTGAGCCGCTATGCAATGTTTCATCCGGACGACAACGTTCGTCACACAGCAGCCGAGTCGCTGAAAGGCAGACCACTCCATGACTTTGTTCCGAACTTGATTGAACTGACCGTCTCACCGGTCGCTGAAATGCTTGTACCCGTTTTTGGCGCTGATGGAACTTTATCCGGCTACCGACAAGCTTTCGCGCAAGAGGGAGCGGAACAAAAAAACTTGTTTGTTGTCGATACCAGTATCACGCGAGTCACCGTTCCTGCGGTGCTGAATGCACCCAGCGAAGATACTGGGGGCCTAGTTCGAGTGCGCAGCGCCGAAGTGAATGCTGCGAATCGAAGGGTTGAAAGAGCAGTCAATCAATCTGCCAGCCTAGAAGCCGCCTCGCGGCAAATTGCAGTTCAACAAACCAATGCAGCGATCTCTGCTCGCAACGTACGCATCGCCGAACTGCTTTCGCAAATCACCGACGACGAAATCTCCGCCGATCCACAGCAGATCTGGAAATGGTGGGATGGACGCAATGAGCTCGATACGCAGTCTGCAAAAGAAGAGAAACGGCGACGCTCACAAATCAGCCGCACGGCACCCCGATACGAAGGTTATGCCTACGCACCGAAACGATCAGGACTCGGCCTCTCCGGATCCCCCAACGAAGGTTCGGGATTCTCGTTTTCCTTCGGCAGCTTTTTTGGTGCCAGCGGAATGCCGCGCGGCGGTGAGTGCTTCGTTGCAGGGACGCCTGTCATGACGCACAAAGGCCTGCGCGCTATCGAACGCGTTCGCACCGGTGACTTAGTTCTATCGCGAGACCTCCTGTCCGGAACTCTCACATGGAAGCCCGTGATCACAGCCACGCAACGTCCACCCGAATTGACGAAAGAGATTCAAACGTCGTCGCAAAAGATGCGTTGCACAGGCGGTCACCTGTTTTGGGTTTCCGGCAAAGGTTGGGAAAAGGCAAGCAACCTTCAGCCTGGCGATATCCTTCACTGCGCCAGCGAACCAACTGTCGTTGTGAAAGTTGACACGATGCCTGCCGCCCCAACGTTCAACCTGTTTGTTGCTGATAACGCCAACTACTTTGTCGGAACCGAACTAGTGCTCAGCCACGATGTCACCAAGCGCGAATCAACCCGCCTCCGCGTTCCGGGCTTGCACTCCACGGAGACGCCTTAGATGCAGCAGCGTCTGAACATCGAAATAGCAAAAATGTTGGTTCGCCGATAAGCCGGGTTCTGTGTGGCGTTGTAACCTGCGTTACGACGCTGACGGTCATTTATCTACGGACGCAATTGCTTGCGGCCTTGAGCAATCTACCCGAGAGTCATCCGAGCCGGGCCGACTCGCGCGACTGAGCTACCATAGTAGCCCGATCGCTTGCTCTCTGTTTGATCTTGCTTCGAGCGGGGTTTACCAAGCCGACCGAGTCACCTCGACCGCTGGTGAGCTCTTACCTCACCGTTTCACCCTTACCACGCATCAGCGAACTGACCGTTCGGCGGTTTGCTTTCTGTGGCACTGTCCCTAACCTTGCGGCCGGTCGACGTTATCGACCACTCTGCCCTGCGAAGCCCGGACTTTCCTCTCCTGGCCGTAACCAGCAGCGACCATCTGGCGAACCAACA
>JBGSJB010000374.1:0-3843 GCA_041742175.1 Pirellulaceae bacterium | reverse complement strand
CAGGTACACCCAGCCCCAGCCAATGATCTTGAAGTAGGTAAAGTCTGTCTGCCACATCTCGTTGGGACGGGTGGTCTTGGTGTGGAACTCGTTGGCCGCCTTCACCACCACATAGGCAGGGCTGGTGATAAGGTTATGGGGGCCAACAATCAGCGAGAGCATGTTCATCATTATTTGTCATGGTATTGCTCCTGCATGACGGCGTGCGGGACCCGCACGCCGCACACGTCCTATTCGGCGTCGTCTCCGGCGCTACCCGCACCGATTGCGGCCCCGATCTTTGCGCCCAGCACCGCACCGCCTGGGCCGAGCAGAGCACCGATCAACGCACCTACGACCGCACCGGCAGCACCAGCAGCCGCGCGATCACCAAAATTTGATTTGTCAGCCATTTCTTCATTCCTCACTTGCGTCAGGCAAAGCCTCTCCGTTCACGCCGAACAGCGTGCTGGGGAGGCTCCAGCCTGAGGGTTGAATGTGCGCGCAAACAGTTTTGCCCGCGAATCAGCTTATGCGGGATTCACGGTTAATGGTCAATACACTATGTTCCGAATAAATTTATCGTTGGCGCGATTTGGCCATGCGCAATCTCGCAGCTTCTTTAAGCGCATCTTCTCCCCTGAATTTCCCCAGATGTTCGCTTATGGCTTCAGGACCAGCGTTTAATAGTCGCGCTGTGTCTTCATGCGGCGTTGCGAATTCAAAGTTGGGATGGAGTTCCTTCCCATGCTGGCGATACAGTGCCTGAAACAACGGATTGTCGTGCTGGCGTATCCAGCCTCGGGTCAGGCTTCCCTGCCAGTCTCCATAGACTTCCTCTAGGAACTCAGAGGCATTTTGCAGTCGTTCGTTGTTCGTTGTAGGATCGCTGACTGTTTTGCTGCGCTCCCTCCACAGCACAGGCGGCGATGGAGGCAAAGCTTGCTCGACCTGGGGCAATCGCGCTGGATGCTGGTTCGTCATGCCCTTCACGACCTTGGCTGCCCAAGGAGCTTGATGGAGGGCGGTGTCGCGGCTCAGCAACTCATCCGCTAGCCTTTGCAAAAAGCCCTCGCGCAGATTCAGCGGATATTCGGCTTCTTCAAATACAGGATCGAGGGCCGTGCGAAGCGCGTCCTCAAGAAATGCCTTCTTTTCCCCTGCGTCTTTGAAACAGATGTATTTCCCTGCAATTAAGATTGCTTGAATTTCATTAATTCTATCCCACCGCAGGATTTTATCAAGAAGGTTACTCTCAAAACTCCAGTAATAATCCATTCTGATAACGTCCGAAACTTCGACACTTAGAGAATTTTTTTCAGATTTATCAGAGTTCTCAATTACTTTGCCTTTAATGAATCCGATTTCGGACGATGAGGTTTTTCTTTTCACATAGTTTTCGACAAGCACCTTGGTCGCCGCCATCAAGGAAGACGGCAATGCGGGGCGAATGCCCAATGCCGTTGCGCTCTCATGCTCAATATGTTTGAGATAATAATCTCTGCCTCCGGTTTCTTCATCGCCACGGGCACTCAATGGCTGCCCTTTTCCGCGAAAATTGCGCTGGCTGAGGGAGGATTGAAGAATAAACTGTTCAATGCTTGAAAACCCTTGCGAGAGTGTCAGCTCTTCGGGTGTGTCACGGCTCGCTTTGCTGGAAAGAACAATGCGATCATTTTCCTTGATGGCTTCGTCGGACCTAATATCTTCGGAAAAGTAGCCAAGTGACCGAATGCGGTCTCGCGCGCTAAACTTATCGAAGGCATCACCTTCGCTCAGCCGAACCTCGGAACGAGACGCCTTTTCTTTCACGCCCTTGCTGGAAAATTCCTCTCTTTTGTCCGAGAAAGCCTCTTTGCCGATGATGTTAATTTGGGAAAAAGGCGATTTCACGCCTTCTGAAATCTCAATCACAAGATCGATAGAGTTCTGGTCGAGGTGCACCATTTTAGGTTCGACGGTTGCAGCCTTCCGTCCGTGCCGCCGGTAAAGGTCTAAGATGCGCGCCACGTCACTGCGAACTTTTGAACTGCTTAATATCTGACGAGGCGCAAGCTTTATTTCGTGCTCGATCTTTTCGCTCTTCAGATGCTTGTTACCCTCGATAATCACGCGGCGAATGACGGGATTTTCCCGAATGCTAACTACAAGGTCGCCGGTTTCCATACCCCTGATCGAAACATCCGCAAACAACTCCGTGGCAAAAAGGTCGCGTAGCATCTGGTCAATTGTATCAGTCGTATAGGGCATACCTATTCTCGCCCGAACGTAGGACGTCACTGTGTCGGGTTCCAGCCGCTGAGTTCCCTCGACAGTAAGGGAACGGAGAGTCCGATTCTGTCGCTCGACGCTATGCTCGCTTGCTTGACCCTCGTGGATCATATGAGCGAATGGGCGTATTGATAGAGCGTCCTTAGATTTGTGCGAGATGATTGTCACTCCGATACAAAACTCAGCATCGCTGTATCACCAAATGATTGTGCGGCCAACGCCTTGAGCTTCAAACCGTTCATAATCTCGTTGCCTTCGGCCAGCTCCATATGCGCTGTCGCGCACCGAGCCTTTCATCTCGTCCATCCGGCAATGGTCGCTAACGCATAGTTGCGAACTTGTTTTAGATGGAAAAATAGCTCGGCTTACTATGACGTTTTTGTTATGTTCCCCGAGATGCCGTGGGACTAAGAATATGAATGACGCCGAAAAAGACACCCCTAAATTGACGCCACCAAAAACCCATCGCAAAGCCGATTTAGGCCGCGCTGCGGCGCGCGCTGCCGCAGGCGCTATTCCGGTTGTTGGTTCAGCCGCCGCCGAATTGGCAAATGAGATTCTGCCTGATCCCAGCGACAAGGCGCGGAAACAATGGGAGCATGATGTTTCCCACGGCGTCAATAACCTCAATGAACGTGTCGATGATATTGATGAGCGCACGGGAGTCCGCACGATCCAAATGACGGGCGGGACAGCGGCGACGGCTATGTTCATGATCAAACATTGCCCCGATGGCCTAGCGCAAGAGTGGACAACCATTGAGCAGCTCTGCGAGGTCTATCCTGACCTTACCAAGCAAGAATTGCTCGATGGACTTGGAGATTTGGAGTCTTACGGCTTCATCAAAGAAGTCAGTTTTATCAGCTCGCCTTCGCGCTACCAATTGACGGAATATGCATACGAAGCGCTCGATGAACCGATCATGGGATGGAACACTAAGGCTGATGCGCGAGAGCTTGCAATGAAAGTGCTAGCCATGGCTGGCACCATTAATGTGCGAGCATTGGACGAGGAAATGAGCTGGCCGCGTCGCAGGTTTAATCCAGCATTGAGGCTTGTGGTGAACTTCATTGAGGAGGGCAGGGTTAGCAAGGTGATCCAGCCCGACTATATCACCGCCCACTTTGCCGTGAGTAATGCCGAACGCTCGGAACTCCGGCGGTTTGTAGGCTAACGTTGGTGGACGGCACATTCGCCCGAAATGTCACCATCGACGGGTTAAGTCCCGCGCGCGCTGTCCAAAAGCCGGAAATCACCGAAATCATGGATTTGGATGACGCTACATACCGGCGCGCCGTCGAATTCATTGAGAGCCATCAACACCAATCTCTCGTCATTGCACGCAATGCTGTCGTTGAACGGATGAAAGACGGCCAACCGCGATATTGCTGCGCGCTTTGTTCCACACCGGTCTATCTTGTAGCAACTACGGAAAAGCGGTTCTTCTTCCGGCTGTTCCCCGTCAGCACCTATGGCACAGATTTGATGTTGTGATTTAAGGAGTGTTTTGGTCTCATCGTAGTGACGAAGGAACGAAGATGAGACCAAAACACTCTGGCCAACCGAAGGCCTCTGTCGAACGTGTCGTAAAGG
>JBGSJB010000373.1:0-2565 GCA_041742175.1 Pirellulaceae bacterium | reverse complement strand
TCCGCTCTGCTGACACTCGCAACTCCGATGGCGTTTGAAGCGGGTGGGAAGTCTGCTGCATTCATGTGCTTGTTCTGGGGCATGTTCATTTTTGCGGTTGGCAACGGGTTGTGCGAAGCGGTCGTGAATCCGATGACCGCTACTCTGTTTCCGAAGAACAAGACTCACTACTTGAATATCCTTCACGCAGGTTGGCCAGCCGGATTGGTGCTGGGTGGGTTGGCATCGTTCTTCATGGCAGCGACGACGAACGATGTTGGCGAAGTTATCGCCAAGGCGGTCGACTGGAAGATTCAGATGTCGTTGTTTCTCGTCCCAGTCGTGTTGTACGGCGTGATGTTGTTTGGTCAAAAGTTCCCGCAGTCCGAAGCGGAGTCGGCTGGTACAACGATCCTTGAGATGCTGTCGACGTTGGTCGCACCGCTGATGATTGTGCTGCTAATCATTCATGCGATGGTTGGCTATGTTGAACTGGGGACCGATTCTTGGATCGCAAAGATTACGGGCGCAATCATGGGCAGTCCCGCATCCGGTCTCGCATTGTTTGTTTACACGTCGATGCTGATGTTTGCATTGCGATTTGTCGCAGGGCCGATTGTGCATCGAATCTCGCCGCTTGGTTTGCTGTGTGTCAGCGCGATTCTTGGCGCGACTGGATTGACGTTGCTGGGCAATGCTTCGACAGTGAACATGTGTATCGTCGCAGCGACGATCTATGCTTGCGGTAAGACGTTTCTGTGGCCAACGATGTTGGCAGTGGTTTCAGAGCAGTTTCCTAAGGGTGGCGCCATTTCCATCGGATTCTTGGGCGGTGTGGGCATGCTCTCCGCAGGTTTGCTCGGCGGTCCAGCTATCGGGTTCAAGCAAGACTTTAATGCGAGTGCAAACCTTCAGGAAGTTTCGAAGGAAACTTATGATCGTTACAAAGCGGCTGAACCAAGCAGCTTTCTGGGCTTTACGACCGTCGGTCTAGATGGTGCTAAGGTTGGCGTTCTTGAAGATGGCGGAAAGGAACTTGCACGCGCTTCGGAACTCGCGGAGGAAGAGGGCAAGGCGGATAAAAATTTGAACGACTTGGTTAGTTGGTGGGACAGCGCGAAGCAGTTTGCAAAGACCGATAAAGGGCCGACCAAAGAGGCTGGCATCTATGGCGGCAAGATGGCTCTGAAGTATACCGCGTATGTGCCTGCAGCTATGGCTGTGCTCTATCTCCTGCTGATAATTTATTTTCAGACAATCGGCGGGTACAAGGCCAAGCACCTTGATACTGCGGGGCACGAAGTCAGGGAAGCGGCATAGCATACGTTCCATTAACTGCGAATAAAGTAGCGTCAGGTCGACACCCACGGTGCCGAACCTGACGCTCTTCGCAGATAGATCTTGGTTTGCTGAGTTTTCCTCAGCGAACTTTAGATCGCTTGGAAATCTTCCATGTGTCGAGCCAATCGCTTGCGAGCGACGTGCAAACGACGCTTGATCGTTCCGATCGGGGCGTCGAAGTGCGCTGCCATCTCGATCAGCGATTGTCCGCTGATGTAAAACGCTTCGAGCGTCTGACGATCAACTTCGCCGAGCTTGTTCAGGCCGCTGCGAACCTGATCGCGCTCTTCACTCTCCAAGACTCCGTCGAGCGGCGTGTCGGAGCTTGTGCAGATTGCGTCAAGCGTTTCGTTCTCAATCGCAATCGCGGTCCGGTGACGAGTCATGCGATTGATCGCCATGCGGCGAACAATCTGACGTAACCAACCTCCGAACGCTTCTGGAACACGCAGCTGTTCCAGACGATCGAAAGCGTGGATGAACACGTCCTGAACCAACTCCTCAGCTTCGTCCCAGTTACCGAGTTGGCGATAAGCGAGCGCGACAGCGGAACCATGGTAACGCTCGTACAAAGCGCTCTGGGCTTCGCGGTCCTGAAGCTGTGCAGCTTCAACTAACCGTGCGACGGTAAGGAAAGTCTGATCGATCGTTTCGGTAACCATTACGAGTCTCTCTCGGAGTTTTGAGAGAACGCTTGGCTGCCGGTCGCCAAAATTAGGTGGCGCATCGCGACGCAAGGTTGCTCTCAGTTCGGTTTCGGTTTGAGCATGAGAGAGAAATTCGTACTTCCGAAAGCTACGCTGTCTGTAGAAAGACTTCGCATCTTGAGTTCGCGGCGAGCTCAACCGTAGTTGTTCAGGCTGTGAATTCCTTCGGGAAATTGAGCTGCGAATCGATCGCAGGCAACTTCATTACTTCTTCCTCTTTCAGGTCCGGCGGCTTGACGCTTGCCGGTTTTCAGGCGCGCGAGGAGTTACCCTCGCCAACTAGCTCTTGCCTGCGACAACCTTGGGGCTGGACAGACGGTTTGAGCGGATATGCAGTAGGCCAACGCGTACGTGGGCCGCAGTTCGAGGCGTTTACTACCCGGCATAAAATTGCCGAGGAATAACTGGCCTAGTGAAACTGCTTGGCATTGCTCAAACCGATTCCCCATATGTTCACGCATTGTGAGATAGAGGAACGAGCGTGTCGCGATACCAGCCACTGCTACCACATCAATCACGCGAGTGACCACTGATGCGA
>JBGSJB010000372.1:0-2406 GCA_041742175.1 Pirellulaceae bacterium | reverse complement strand
CTACGGCAGAAAAGCGACTCGCACTCATGGCGACAAGTCGACTATTTGTTGAAGAGGTTTCCGCCCATCAACGATCCGCTATACAGCTTTGAAGTCGCCGTGCGCGGGACAGCCATGGGTTTGCCTTCGATGTCGAATGGGATTTTGTCGAGTGACTTCAGCGATTGGACCTTTGTCATCTGAAGTGTCTTGGGATCTTGCGCATCGAGAATTCGATAACCGCATCGTTCGTCGAGGATCTGTTGGATCTGTGGATTCAGTTTAAAGTCGCCATTCGGCTGCTGCGTGCCGAGTTCATCAAAACCGCCGATGGTTACATAGCTGGCAAAGCGATCATGAAATTGATACGCTTCGACACCTTCAGCGCGCAGAGCCATTGTTAGTCGGTTCGCTTTGTCGGCTGCCATGTCGAGTTTGTCGGAGAGCGACTTGGGTTGCGAAGCGGCGCCGCCGTTCCCAAAGTCGGTAACGGCGTTGCCTTGGAATGAAGCGACGCGGACTGTGAAGCGCTTGGTGCAATTCAGCAACGAGTGCTCGACCGCTTTATTCAGTTCGACCACGAACTCGTCCAACTTGGGAGCTTGAAAGTAATCTTCTGGCAGAAGCGGATTGCGAGTCACGAAGGCGGCTCCCATTGGGCCCTTCGCCAAGTTCTCTTTGCGATTGGTGCGAGACCACATAACGCGTCGGTAAGACGAGACCAGCCAGTTGCTGCTTTCCGCTTTCGATGGATCTTTCGTCTCGGCAGCGTCCTTACCCATTAGGGCAGCAGGTTGCGCGGTTCGAATGGTTTGCAGCAGATCATCAATCTTTGGATCTTCGAGCGAGGCGAAACTGCCGACTAAGACGGCGCATACTTTTTCGCTACTTTGGTTTGCTAAACGCACTCGGCGAGTTTCGACCGTGCCGTTGATATCGACTGATTGATGACGATCCGATTTCAGCATCGTTGAATGGTCAAAAGTCTTGTCCAGGATATAGCAATCGATTTTGAGATTATCGTGCAATTCGCGCGCAAGCGCTTCGGCTTTGGGTTTGGCGTCATCGCCGGATAGTGAAGCGGCCAAAATTAGCCATGGACCATGCTCGGCTTTCAATTGGTAGACACTCGTGGCTTCGGACCGCTTGCGGAACATCGACAGCAGCGACGGCGGATCCGCTTGAACCGCTTCACTCAGGCCTAATACGGGAAATGAACCGAGGACAACACTTAGGCCGACTATCGAAGTGCGTTTGCGCATATCTCGAACTCCCATTTGGACAGAATCTGCTTGTCAACGAGTGATCGCGGATCGGTCACATATGTTTCAGCCGACACGCCTTCATGGTTGAGCTGTACCAAATCAGGCTGATTTGATCGAGGGAGAAAATGTCGAGGCAGACGCAACGTTTGCCAGCAAAACAACTGCAGCATATCTGTTGGGAATCGCGACGAGGTAGCGAGTGCAACTCAGGCGTTGTTCACGATTCGCGATGTCGGCTGAACGAGCGTCGGGCGGCTTCGGGTACCGCATAGCGATAGCCTGCGAGCGACGACAGAGCATCGAGAAACGCAAGCAAAATACAGACAAGTAGAGCGACCAGGATTGCGAACCACAGGAACAACCAAGCGTTCCCGTGCGGAATCAAACCGCTCCCGGCGATGCTCGCGCCGATTAGGATTAGCAAGAAGTTATTCGAGCGACGAACGCGCCATTGAAACGCAGACCAACGCGCAATCGATTGGCTGGCATCACCCCCGGCGTCATCTATCGACCAATCTGGAGGCGCAATCCTTGATAGCCCAAAACCACTTAGCATCAAAGCGACTCCACCGAGCAAGCACGCGTACATTTCCATCAGTGGTTCCTTTGCCAAGGATCTAAGTTGGGGACTGCGGAGTCACCTATTCGAGCATATCTTTCCACCGGATGCTAATGAGTAGCAAAGTTTTGGCGTGAAATCAGCGCTCAGGTGGTGCACTCTAGAGTTGCAATTACAACGCAGTTGGCAACGGTGCAGGCAACGACTTGCGATGTTCGAGTTCTGCTCCGATTCTGAAGATCAGCTTGTTGAGGCCTTCGCCGGTAACGGCGCTGATTCGCAGGACATCGCGACCAACTTCGGCGGTCAACTGTTCAAACACTTCGGCAGATTCTGGAATTTCAGCTTTGCTGACGACGACGATCTCCGGACGCTCTGCCAACTCAGCACTGTAAGTCTCGAGTTCTTTGCGGATCACACGATAGTTTTCGAGCGGATCGGAGCCGTCGGTCGGTAGTGGTTCGACCAGATGTACCAGAATTCCTGCGCGCATGATGTGACGCAAGAAATCGTGACCCAGCCCTACGCCTTCGGATGCGCCCTCGATCAACCCGGGGATGTCGGCCATCACAAACGAGCGATCGATATCGACGATGACTCGCC
>JBGSJB010000371.1:0-34819 GCA_041742175.1 Pirellulaceae bacterium | reverse complement strand
CCGCGCCGCTGCGATAACGATTCAACAAACAGAAATTGAACTCGTCATGAATAGCACTTAGTCGTTGTCGAATCTCGAGCAGCGTCGTGGTCCACGGAATCGCATGATAGTCGCTGTTCGAATAACGATAGGTCACACCTGGGTCACCGTAAGAAGCGATCAGCCGCGGTTGCATGTGCCCGAAAATTCCCGGCTTCTGCTCCCACTGGATCCCATCGCGCAGTTGTTCGAAGTAACGGTCAGCCACGTCACGCGCGAAGAAATCATCGTCATAGATCAGCACTCCGCCGTCCTCCAATTCATATTTCGTGCGAATGTGAGCTCCTCCTAAGTCATGATCAAAACATTCAACCTGCTAAAACAATCGCAGGTCGCTCAGCCTGCGAAGCTGAACGACCTGCATCGTGATCGTATTTGAATTAGCCGAAGTGCGCTAGCACCGGTTCAGGCTGCGGAAACCGGACGCTAACGCGTTTCGGCTGATATAAGCAACCTGACGTTTCCGTTTGACTCAACTCTAGGCAAACTCTGCTCTAGGCAAACTTAACGAACAACCACCGATTTCGCGTCCGGCTTCATTGATGAATCGAGATCGAAACGATCCAAATTCATCACTTTGGCCCACACTGCAACGAAGTCATTGACGAACTTTTGCTGAGCGTCAGCGGAAGCATAAACTTCAGCGATCGCACGCAACTGTGAATTCGAACCGAATACCAGATCGACGCGCGAGCCGGTCCACTTCACTTGGCCAGTCTTGCGGTCCTTGCCTTCGAAGAAGTGCTCGCACTTCGCGGACTTCTGCCAGTCCGTGCTCATGTCCAACAAGTTCACAAAGAAGTCGTTGGTCAACGTTCCAGGCCGCTTCGTAAAAATTCCTAAATTGAAATTGCCGCTCGTCGTATTCAACACCCGCAGACCACCGACTAAAACGGTCATCTCCGGTGCAGTCAACGTCAGCAGATTCGCTTTGTCGACCAGCAACTCTTCGGCTGGTCGATCTTGCTCGTGACCAAAATAGTTGCGGAAGCCGTCGGTCTTCGGTTCGAGCACCGCGAACGATTCCACATCCGTCATCTCTTGCGTTGCATCGGTTCGGCTTGGCGCGAACGGTACCGTCACAACTTGTCCAGCCTTCTTTGCGGCTTGTTCCACCGCTGCACAACCGCCCAGCACAATCAAGTCTGCCAGCGAGACCTTCTTGCCTGTCGTCTGAACGCGATTGAAGTCGCTCTGGATCTTCTCGAGAACCGGCAACACCTTAGCCAACTCGGCCGGGTTGTTCGCTTCCCAATCTTTTTGAGGAGCTAACCGAATGCGAGCTCCGTTCGCGCCACCGCGATTGTCGCTGCCACGGAAGGTGGATGCCGAAGCCCAGGCGGTTGAAACCAGTTGCGAAGTCGTCAAACCTGAAGCGAGCAACCTAGATTTTAGCGCGGCGATATCTTGCGCTTCGATCAGCTTATGGTTCACGGCTGGGACCGGGTCTTGCCACAGTTGAGCTGGCGGAACAAGCGGCCCGAGGCATCGTGAGACAGGCCCCATGTCGCGATGTGTCAACTTGTACCAAGCTTTGGCGAACGCATCCGCGAACTGGTCAGGGTTCTCGTGGAATCGCTTCGAAATCTTTTCATAAGCCGGATCCATGCGCAGCGCCATGTCCGTTGTGAACATCATCGGCGCATGCGACTTCTTCGGATCGTGCGCATCAGGAACGGTCCCCTTGGCAGCAGCATCCTTAGGTGTCCATTGCCACGCGCCTGCTGGGCTCTTCGTCAACTCCCACTCGTATCCAAACAAGTTATCGAAGTAACCGTTGGACCACTCAGTCGGTGTGGTCGTCCAAGCTCCTTCCAAACCGCTCGTGATCGTGTTGCCAGCGTTTCCTTTGCCAAGCGTGTTCTTCCAGCCCAAGCCTTGCTCTTCGATCCCCGCCGCCTCCGGTTCCGGTCCAACATGCTCAGCCGGACTGGCGGCACCGTGAGCTTTACCAAACGTGTGTCCTCCAGCGATCAATGCTACCGTCTCTTCGTCATTCATCGCCATGCGATCGAACGTAACTCGAATGTCGCGCGCCGCGGCCAGCGGATCGGGCTTGCCGTTCGGGCCTTCTGGGTTGACATAGATCAAACCCATTTGCACCGCAGCTAGCGGATTCTCCAAGTCGCGATCACCTGAGTAACGTTTGTCACCCAACCACTCGCTTTCCGCACCCCAGTAAACATCGGTCTCAGGTTCCCAAACGTCAGCTCGACCACCGGCAAACCCAAACGTCTTAAAGCCCATCGACTCGAGCGCAACGTTGCCGGTCAGCACCATCAAGTCGGCCCAAGAAATCTTCTTGCCATACTTCTGTTTGATCGGCCACAGCAACCGCCGAGCCTTATCGAGGTTTGCGTTGTCAGGCCAACTGTTCAGCGGCGCGAAGCGTTGCATACCAGCCGATGCACCGCCGCGACCATCTGTCACGCGATATGTGCCAGCACTATGCCACGCCATGCGAATGAACAGTGGTCCGTAGTGCCCATAGTCGGCTGGCCACCAGTCTTGCGAAGTCGTCATCAGTGTCTTGATGTCTTTCTTCAGCGCTTCCAAGTCAAGCTTCTTGAACTCTTCGGCATAGTTGAATCCGCTTCCCATCGGATCGCTTTTCGACGAATTCTGGTGCAGGATCTGTACGTTCAATTGGTTCGGCCACCAATCGGCATTCGACATCGAACCGGCCGCAGTGTGCCGCGCGCCGACCGGTCGCTGCGTTCCACCAATCACCGGGCAGTTCATCGCTGCATCGGGTTTTTCAGCGACGGGCGCCGCGTTCTTGGCCTCCTGCGCGAAGCCAGTCGATGTGAGGCACAAGACCGCGAGGCTTGCCCTCACTCGATTGAAACGAGTTGACTTGTTCATGATCTCTCCTACAGTTTGGGGTTCAAACTCGACACTTCACCTGAGGTTTGTGAAATACTCCGCTTTTTATTCGCCGAAGCTTGTGTCCGCTGGCACTGGAATTTGCCAAGCAAACGACGGCGATGCTTCGCATTAACTGGGATTTATCCGCAGAGCTTCTAGCGAAGTCTACGATATTGTAGGCATAACACCAATGAATTCCGGTTATGCGCATCATGCGTCGCGAGCATGCAGAACATGAATCTCCCCGCTAACAGTATTTGAACGATGCTGTCTCGTTTGGGGATTGGCCTGGTTGTGCACCGCATGGCAACTCAGACGTTTAGCGCGGGTCAAGCAGAAGGGCCCCTCGCATCTTGGACGGCGTACCGGTTAAGCTCCCCATCATCGCGCGCCTTCTGCGATTCCGAAAGAACGCAATCGACTTGCGTCGCTCTGGCTACAAGTTCTTGAGCGACGGCGCTACGGTTGAAACGCAGTACAATTGCGAGAGCCGAAAAAGCGTGACTCCATCAATTGCGCGACTTGGGTGTGCTCACGCCAGCGACGCCTGAAATCCCTAGGCTCACATGTTTCTTTCGAGGTCGATGCGGCCGTTGAGTTTCTTCAGCGCCTCCACTTGTTCGGTCTTCGCTTTCTCGTCGAGCGGGTTGCCGGCGAGGTAGATATGCCAAAATGGTGCGAACCGGCGCTCTTTGTCGCCGTTGGCCATTTCAACTAATGGGCTGAGGTCAGATATCTTGTTGTTGGCCAACATTAGATAATTGAGCGAGGTTAGCGGCTTCAGGAAACTTAAATCGGTAACTCCACAATCCTTCAAATCGAGCGTCGTCAGGCCTTTCAAGTCGCTGATGGGCGAGAAGTCCTTTACAGGATTGCTCGCCAAGTACAGTGTCCAAACTTTCGGCAGGGCTTTGACAACGTCGATCTTTTCGATCTTGTTTTCTGACAGATACAATGAGCGCATGTTGCTCATGTTCGACACCGGATAGATGTCGGTCACTGCATTGCGTGATAATTCCAAGTACTGCACGCGTGAGAGTGCTGCGAGTGGTTCGATCGTTTCGATCTTATTGCCCGCCAAGTTGATCGACTGAATCAACTTCAGCTCGGTCAGCGGTTTAAGGTCGACGATTTCATTGTCTTCGAAATCGATCTGCTGGACGCTGATACAATGCTGCATGCCTTCGAGACTCTTGATCGACTTGCCTTTGGCCAGTACTTGCGAGATGTTCTTGACGTCCTCTTTGGTCAGCGGTTCGGTGTTGTAACGCTTCGCGAAAACTTCTTGACGCACTGCAGCTTCAAGTCCCTTGTCGGGAAACAAATCCTCTGCAGCTGAACGGTCGGCGGGAACCAGCGAAACGACCATGGCTAGTGCAACGGTGAACTTTAAGGGCAGGGTTTTCAGCGTGAAAATCGTGCTCATCATGATTATCTCGGGTGGGTTGTGCAGGCGTGAAATGCGAGCGGAGGGATTCGACTTGCTGATGCGATTGTTACCGATCTTTCGCGAATGAACAATCGGCGTGGAATTGAAGCGCATTCGCAGCTTGTACCATGATAATTCGATCTCGGTGGAGTTGCCAATCGAGCGGCTGCACTGGTGTCGCCAAACTTATCGCCGGAAGGAGGACGAACCAATTGCACTTCGGTCAGCGAGCGGGTAAAGTCGACGGTCGACATGACGTCAGCCTGGTATCCGCGGCAGTGAGGCTCTCAGTAGTGATGCTCCCCCTTGGAAACGAAGTCGACGAGCTTCGTTCGCAGAAAGCTGACCGAAGTGCGTGTGCTGCTCACTGCTTTTGAACCCTACGACCAATGGACGACAAATTCCAGTTGGATGACGCTGGTCGAATTGCTCAAGGAGCTGCCCTCGGACGGTTCGCTGGTCACGCGTCGTTATCCGGTCGATTTGCCAGCGTTGCAAGCGAAGCTTGAGCTGGACTTGCAGCGAGAATTCGATGTTGTGCTGCACTTGGGACAATCGCCCGGAGCGAGCAGCATTAAACTAGAAGCGATCGCGTTGAATGTCGCCGGTTGCATCGAAGATCGTGGCGTTGAACTTGACGAAATTATCGAAGGCGGCCCGATCGCGTATCGCAGTAACATGCCGCTTAGTCGCTGGTCCGAGCTGCTGCGTAACCATCAGATTCCATCGACAGTGTCTTATCACGCTGGGACTTTTCTGTGCAATGCGGTGATGTATCTTTCGCATCATTGGCTGCATCTTCGCTCAAGGAAAAAACGCAAGCAGCATACGTTGGTAGGGTTCGTGCATTTACCGCTAGCGACGGAGCAAGTGGTTGCCAACGGCCACGCACTGCCATCGCTGCCGCTGAGCACACTTGTTCGAGCAGTGCGATTGTTAGTTGAAGATCTTCAAACTGCGGCTCGAGCCGAACATGTTGCCTAAGTGATCTTTTGTCTGGGAAAGAAGGAATTAACGTGGGTGTTGAGATTAACGTCGTTTACGAAGGCGCACTTCACTGTGCAGCTACGCACGGGCCAAGCGGAGTGCAATTGAGCACCGATGCGCCGTTGGATAATGGTGGTCGCGGAGAGTCGTTTTCACCGACCGACTTGGTTGCCACCGCGCTGGGGACGTGCATCATGACCATCTTGGGTCTGGTCGCAGACCGTCATCAACTCGATTTGCGTGGAACTCAAGTTCATGTGGTCAAAGAGATGGTCCAAAAACCGATACGGAGGATCGGAGCACTGCGGACCACTGTGCAATTTCCGGCGGGCGTGCAAGTTTCCGAAGAAGATCGCAAGCGGCTGGAAAATGCTGCGCACACTTGTCCCGTTCATCAGAGCATACACCCTGACATCGAAGCACCGATTGAGTTCATCTACTCGTAACTTCATTTACTCTTAACGGGTGGTAAGAGTTTTCAGGTCGGCCACGAGGACTAAGATAAAAGAAAGCTTTCAGAATTAGTGACGACAAACTACGATCGGAGTCAGCAATGCTCGCGGTAAGAACGCTTGTGATGAGGAATCGGGTGCTATTAGGAATCTTTCTAGCAGCGATGTGGGGGTCGACGAATCGCAGCGAGGCTCGCGAGTGGACTAGCAAAAACGGTCAGTTCAAAGTGGAAGCGGAGGCGATCGCTTTTAACGACCAATTAGTCGTGCTAAAGAAAGAGAGCGGCGGACTGGTGGCAGTGGACTTGGCGGAACTTTCCGAGGCGGATCAAGCGTACATCGCTGAGAAGGAAACGGTCGACGAAGCGAAAAAACGGCTCGACGAAATTCAGACTTGGACCGGGAAGGATGGGCTGAAAATTCGTGGTCGGATCTTAGCGTTCGGCACGAAGGAAATGAAAGTCCAACGCAAACTTGGCCAAGTGCATATCAACGACAAAAAGTTTTCTTCGATCGATTCGCTGCATCAAAAGGTACTTTTGAAGATCTTGTCGTATCTGGAAAAAACGACAATGGAAGATGAAAAACAGTTAGAGAACTGGGCGAAAGGCATTGGCGGCGAACCTAGAATTTATCCGCTCGAAGGAGTTCGCATGGAGTTGGAAAGCGGCGACGAAATTGGAGTGCCCTTCTTCCTGTTCTCGAGTCAAGATCTGGAGGTTCTCGAGCCTGGCTGGGAACTTTGGAAGGAACGCGACGCTAGCGAGCAGGCGCGCGAGCGGGAAAGTTTCTTGATGCGAGCTGCGGCGATGGATTACCAGCGCGATCGAAAACGTTCGCAGCAGATCGAATTGCTAAAGCTGGATATGTTGGCGGCGACCGCTGGCGTTGTTGATATTTGGGAAGTTGGTTTGGTACCGCGCGTCGGAACCTTCAATCGTCCGATAACCGTGATGGTGCCAGCTATGAACAGCGGGATCGCGAGCAACTTGGCATTGCAACGCTATCCCGGTTACACGATTTTCGGAGTTCGCCGCGCCAGCTACTAAGTGGTTAGCGTAGGCATCCAGATGCAGCGAGCGATTACGCTTGGGGTTCGGTCATACGGAACGGATCGAGCGCTTCGCGGAGCGTGTCTTCGGGCAGGATACCCTGCTCTTGGCACAACTGCCGAATCGTCTTGCCGGATGCAAACGCCTCCTTGGTCAACTTCGCGGCCTTCTCGTAACCGATCAGCGGATTGAGGCTGGTCGACATCGAGAGGCTTTGTTCCACGGCTGCTTCGCAAGCGACCGGATTGGCTTCGAGCCCAATCATGCAGAATTCGATGAACGCGTTCACGCCGCCGGTCATCAACTGGATACTTTCCAGCGTCGTTTGCCCCATAACTGGCATCATGATATTCAACTGGAAGTTGCCGCCTGCCGCGCCGCAGATCGTGATCGTTTGATCGTTGCCCAGTACCCGCGCGGTGGCTTGCATCAGACTTTCGCACATCACTGGATTGACTTTGCCGGGCATGATTGAGCTGCCGGGTTGGCGGTCCGGCAGGATTACTTCGAAGAAGCCGCAGCGCGGACCGGAGCCGAGCCACCGGATGTTGTTGGCGACATTGAACAGTGTCGTCGCGATGGTTTTCAATTCGCCGTGGCACTGCACCAGTCCATCGCGCTGCGCGTTGGCTTCGAAGTGATCGACCGCTTCGATGAAAGCGATGCCAGTTTCCGTTGCCAGCGCGGCGGCCACGCGGCTACCGAATTCAGGATGGGTGTTGATTCCGCTGCCGACGGCAGTGCCGCCGACTGGCAACTCCAACACCGACTCGAGCGCCAGTTCAGCGCGACGAATCGACAATTGCAGTTGGCGAGCGAAGCCACCAAACTCTTGGCCCAATCGCAGCGGCGTTGCATCCATCAGATGCGTTCGCCCGATCTTGATCACGCGGTCCCACTCTTTGGCTTTCGCGTCGAGCTGCTCGTGCAGTTTTGCGAGAGCTGGAATCAGTTGAGTTTTGATCTCGCATGCGACAGCCACGTGAATGGCGGTCGGGAACGTATCGTTGGTGCTTTGCCCCATGTTGACGTGATCGTTTGGATGAATCGCTTTGTCTTTTCCAAAGCGGTCGCCGCCTGTCATTTCGATGGCGCGATTGCTGATCACTTCGTTGACATTCATGTTGCTGGACGTGCCCGAACCGGTCTGGAAGACATCGATCGGAAACTGGTCCGCGAGCTCCCCTGCGGCAACTTCCTTGGCAGCGGCGAGCAGCGCATCGACTTGCGAGTCGTTAAGCGGGTTTTTGCCGCTGCCGGTCAGTTTTCCGAGGTCGCGGTTAGCGATCGCGCAAGCGAATTTGACCAAGCCCATTGCCCGAACGAGTGCGGGCGGAAGGCGCCAACCGGATACGGGGAAATTCTCGACGGCGCGCTGAGTTTGGGCGCTATAGTAGGCTTTGGCGGGCACTTTAACATCGCCCATCGAGTCCTGTTCGATCCTAAATTCTGACATGCTCTGCGTTCTCACCACGGGTAATTCCTGCACTTTTCGTCGCTCAGCTGCGGCTGGCAACGCTCCTGCCAGTCATTTTTGGCGGCAGGCTATCATCGCAGCCATGTTATCGGCTTGTCCAATCCTCTCCAACAGGGCATCGAGAGCGAACACTTTTAGACCGTAATATCCTGCGGCGGGAATTCTTAGCGCTTTCTTCACGCTGACTTCGCTAAATCTTAACAATCTTCATCACAATAACACTCGAAATTATTGGCACGCGTGGTGGCAATAGGAACGTTGACTATAAGTAGGACTTTACAAGCGCAATGAAGAAAGCAAGTGTTTTGACTCGACCGGGATTTACGCTGGTTGAACTTCTCGTGGTGATTGCCATCATCGGCATTTTGGTTGGCCTGCTGTTGCCAGCCGTACAAGCGGCCCGCGAAGCGGCGCGGCGCATGCAGTGCTCGAACAATCTCAAGCAAATCGGCTTGGCGGTTCATAACTTTGAATCAGCAAACAAAAAGTTGCCTCCATCGGGGCAGTGCGGATCAACTGGCTCGACAACGACTGCCTACATGATTCACTCGACAGCGACTCAGTTGCTGCCTTACGTCGAGCAGATCGCGGTTTACAACTTGTTTGACCACAGCTTTACCGACTACACGCTATCGCCTTACAACATGAACGCAACAACCCGCGTCACAGCGACGAATTGCCTGCTACACAAAAACGCTAAGGGAAGGGCGTACGATGACCCTACCTTTCCAAGCGGTCAGGTCGCTGCCAAGGCGCACATTCCATCTTTCGTTTGTCCTTCGACACCTGCCGGTCCAGAATCGCGAGACCCTGTGCATCGCTACGGCGTTTGGGACTACATGTTTATCGACTTAACTGACGTCATGGAAACCGTTGGCGATCCGCTTTACGGCCAGCGAACAACACCGAGCGGAAGCGCTGCGTGGTTGGCTCAAGTGCGCCAAGGCATGTTGACCTGCGATAATGGCGGATTCGGTCGAGTGATTGACGGTACTTCGAACACCATTCTATGTGTCGAAGATGCGGGTCGCGCTCATCCTAACGTCGGAACCTTTGGTTCCTTATCAAGCCGCACGACACCTGTATCAGGTGCTGCGGATCCGATCGACATGTCCACTGGCGCTAACGGTCGCCGCATGTTCGCTTGGGCTGACGCTGACGCGGTCACCAACGGCTTCTCAGGGCCGAGCAATGCAGTTAGCCCTGGATCTCGGACAGCGAAGATCAATAACTACGCAACCCCGATCGGCGGACCGGCAGAATGCCGGTGGTCCGTCAACAACTGCGGACCGAACGATGAACCGTTCAGCTTCCACACCGGTGGCGTGAACGCAACCATGGGTGACGGATCGGTTCGATTTATGTCTGCGACCACAGACGGCATCGTTCTCAAGTGGATGGTCGGCGCGGCAGATGGCAACATTATTCCAGACACCGGCAATTAATCAGGGAAGAGGGTTTTGATCAAATGCGAAATTTGGCCTTAATTGCTGGGTTATTGATGTTGGTTGGCTGTGGAATGACTCCACCGCAACTTGAAGGTCCCATAAACGTTAGCGGAAAAGTCGTTGGCAGTGATGGCAAGGCCGTTGGTGGTGTCACGTTGAACCTTCAACCGCTCGAGCAAGGATACCAAAAAGCCGTTGAAGTCGACGCAAGCGGTGCTTTCAGTGTTGAAACGCACGCTGGCAAGTACGCTTACTACTTTACGCCCAAGAGTGGTGCGAAAGCTGTACCGCCAACTGTTGCCAGTCTGGTGGAAGCCAGCTTGGATCGAACGGTGAGTATCACCAGTGGAGAGTTGGTAATCACTATTAAGTAACTGAAGTGCATCAAAGTTGCTCCACGCAACGGACGGGACCGATTTCGCTTAGGCGAAGCCGATTCCGTCTTTTTGCATTTTGTATTGAGCTAGGCTCAGCACGCTACATTTTTGTTTCGACCGCTTTAGAATGATCGAGTGGCGTTCGAACGGGTGTGCTTGTGGAGTTGCTCTATTCCTGACTTAATTCTTACCGACGCTGATTGGGTCGACTGGCTGCAGTCGCTCATCTCTTGGGGCTTGATTATTGCTGCGCTCGACTTTGTTGTCGTGTGCATAGCGGTTGGTCATGTGGTGTTGAATAAGCGCGACGTCCGCGCTGCAATCGGTTGGTCGGGAGTGATCTTTCTTGCGCCGTTCGTTGGTTCCGCACTTTATCTGATGTTCGGGATCAATCGGCTGAAGCGTCGAGCTCGGAAGTTGCTAGGAAAACCTGCGATTGGGCAAGCCACGGAAGAATCGTCGGCAACCTTCAAGTCGAGTGAGTTGCTCGGTGAATTGGCTGAGCAGTTTGGACCGTTAGCTGAGTTGGGTGACAAAGTCATTGAGCGTCCGCTGTCAGCTGGAAACCAGATCGACATCTTTTCTTCGACGCAGCAAGCGGCATCAGCTATGTTGGTGGCTATCGAACGCGCTGAGATGTCGATCTCACTGTGTACTTATATCTTCGACCGCGATCGCATTGGAAAAAGTTTCGTGGAGGCTCTCCGCCGCGCGAAAGAACGCGGTGTTGAAGTACGTATCATCGTTGATGGTGTAGGGATGCGGTATTCGTGGCCTTCGATCCGCGGCTGGTTAGCTGCTGCCAAGTTGCCGTACGCTGTGTTCCTACCGAATCTGATTCCTTGGCGACTGCATTACAGTAACCTGCGGTGCCATCGTAAAATTGTGGTCGTTGACGGACGCATCGGCTTTACTGGCGGGATGAACATTCGCGAAGGGATGTGGCGAAAATTGGTACCGGCACAACCGCTAGTGGATACCCATTACTACATCCAAGGGCCAGCGGTTCGCGATCTGCAAGAAACGTTTGCGTTCGATTGGGAATTTTGCACCGGCGAGATATTGGCTGGCGAAAAGTGGTTTCCAGATGTGACAACCAATAGTTCTTCAATTGCTGGCGTGTCGCAAACTGACGCACAAGGATCTGGATCGAATTTGAAGGCGGGTGGCAATGCCATCGCGCGCGGAATTGCTGCGGGCCCTGACCTGGATTCCGATAAAATACGTTTGACTATCGCCGGCGCGATAACCACTGCGCGGCGGAGTGTTTACATCGTTACGCCTTATTTTTTACCCGACGCTTCGCTAATCGAAGCGCTGAATGTCGCGGACCTGCGAGGTGTGGATGTTCAAATCGTTCTGCCCCGTGTTAACAACTTGATCCTTGTTCAGTGGGCTTCAACGGCGCAGTTGTGGCAGTTGCTTCGACGCGGCGTGCAGATTTGGACTTCGTCACCGCCGTTTGATCACTCCAAGTTGATGGTGGTCGACGAAGCGTGGTGCATGTTCGGTTCCTCAAATTGGGATCCGCGTAGCATGCGATTGAATTTTGAATTCAATGTCGAGTGTTATTCGCGCGAAGTTGCAACGGCGACGGCTGATGTAATTCGCCAGAAAATCGCAGCTTCGCAACCGATTACCCTGGTTGACATCGATTCGCGGCCGCTGCTTATCAAGCTGCGTGATGGGCTAGCGCGGCTTGCGACTCCTTATCTATAGCATCTATAGCGGGGCTGCTGAAAATCTCTAGCAGGCTGCTGAATAAGTCGTGTTTTTGTTATCCTACGATTAATCAATAATGCTTCGTCAATCGTCTAATCTTCGTGATGGTATTTCGCTTATCGTAACCCTCTCAACCCGGCGAAAATGCAGTTTATTGAGGGGCAGCCTGCGCAAGCGTGGCTGGGGTAGGGTGTCTTCGCCGGTTAAATCCCGATCGACCGTTAGCAGAGGAATCGCAAAGGGGTAGGGCTTCTTTTCTGAAAGCAGGCCCGCCCATTTTCCTAAGCGTGAATTATTGGCGAATAGGAGCGAGGCGCCGCGGAAAAAGCGCTTGAGCGTATATAGTTACAGCTCTGAAGCTCGCCGGCCTACCTATACGACAACAACCTCTCGCCAGACGTTCAAGCCATGCGCCTGACTGGTCACACGGATGATTCATCTATGCTCGCTTCACCGTTCCTTGCCTACCTTCAATCACTGACCAAGATTTGTAGCTTCAGCTTGTTATGCGTGGCCCTCGCAAACACGATTGCCGGCGCAGCTACGACAACTGAAAATGCGGCGAATGAATCGAACCAAGATTGGCCGATGTGGCGCTACGACGCGGGCCGCACTTCAGCCTCACCGAATTCGGTGCCACCCAAGCTGAACTTGATTTGGCAAGTAGAGTACGGGCAACGCCAACAAGCTTGGGACGATCCGCTCAACCTGGACCTGATGACCTATGATCGCACCTTTGAGCCGATTGTGCTCGATGGTCGCATGTTTATCGGCTTCAATGATCGAGACAAATTGCTCGCGCTCGATGCACAAACCGGAAAGGAACTGTGGTCGTTCTATACCGAAGGGCCCGTTCGCTTGGCACCGGTCGGACACCAAGGTCGAGTTTACTTCGTAAGCGACGATGGTTTTCTTTACTGTGTCAACGCAGCCGACGGCGCTTTGGTTTGGAAGTTCAGCGGCGCACCCAATTCTCAACATGTGATTGGCAACCGGCGACTCACTTCGGCTTGGCCGGCTCGTGGCGGACCAGTGATTCGCGATGGCAAAGTCTACTTCGCCGCTAGCATCTGGCCTTTCATGGGAACGTTCATCTACGCGCTCAATGCGGAGTCGGGGAAGATCGAATGGCTGAACGATAGCACCGGTGCGCAGTACATCAAACAGCCTCATAGCGCGCCTTCGTTCGCTGGCGTCGCTCCCCAAGGTGCGATGGTTGCCACTGAAAAGATGTTGGTCGTCTCAGGTGGCCGTTCCGTTCCCGCAGTGCTCGACCGCGCCACCGGCGAACAGCGTTACTTCGAGATCAATGCAGGTGGTAAGGGTACCGGCGGTTCGTTCATCGCCGCTAATGACAAGTTCTTTTTCGTTCACACCCGCGATAAAGGAACGCGCGCATTCGATTTGGCAACTGGTATCAAGACCGCATTCATGCCGAACGAACCAGTGATTGTTGGCGACATTGTTTACTCGGCTGAACTGGATAAAGACAAACCGGTGATCCGAGCTTACGGTGCTGATGAAAAAGTCATTTGGCAAGTCGAAGCGGATGGTAGTGGCGACCTCATACTGGCAGGTGATAAGTTGATCGCGGCCAGCAAAACTGCGATCACTGTTTTGAGTTTACCCAGCGATGGCAAGCCTGCGGAAGTGGTTCAATCGGTCCCCGTAGAAGTTCAGATCGAACGGCTGCTTGTGGCTGAAAACAAACTGTTCGCTGTCTCACTCAGCGGACGCATCCTGGCGTTTGGCGATCGTGACGAAAGCTCTACCTCGAGTCAACTTGCGGGCAAAGTCGCTCCCGTTCCGCTCGAACTCAGCGAAGCCGACCGCGCCTGCGCGAGCGACTTGCTGGCGACTTCGACCGCTGAAGGATTTGCCTATTGGTACGGCGATGTGACCTCGAAAACGCTGTTGGCGCTCGCCGAAAAATCTCCTTTTGTTCAACTGGCTGCTATCGATAGCGAAGCCTCGAGAGTGGAGGGGCTGCGGCGGCAGTTGGAAGCGGCAGACATTATGAAAGTAAGTGGGCACGTTTCGAGTCCGCTCAATTTCCGCGCACCGCATTACACTGGCCACATGATCTTCATCGCTCCCGAATTGGCCGCTTCCATCGACGAAACTTCGCTTAAAGCAGTTTACGAATCGGTTCGGCCGTTTGGCGGAGTCTTGCACATGCTGACATCCGCCGAGGCAACGCAAGCCGATCGTCAGCAACTGGCCAGTCGCTTGCAAGCGATGCAGCTCGAGAAAGCTGAAGTGACCATCCTCAAGCACAGCGTCTGCGTTACGCGTGTAGGAGCCTTGCCCGGCACAGCCGATTGGACGCATCAATACGGCGATGTTGCCAATACACTGAAATCGAACGACGCTCGAGTGAAGTTACCGCTCGGGGTTCTGTGGTTCGGCGGCAGTAGCAACATGGATGTCTTGCCTCGACATGGACATGGTCCTCCTGAACAAGTGGTCGCAGGTCGACTGTTTATCCAAGGGATGAATAGTCTGAGCTGTCGCGATGTGTACACCGGCCGCGTAATCTGCAAACGAGAGTTTGCGGACTTGGGCACTTTCGATGTCTACTTCGATAACACCTACGAAGACACGCCGCTCGATCCCAAATACAACCAAGTGCACATTCCTGGCGCAAACGGTCGTGGAACAAACTATGTCGTCACTGAAGATCGTGTTTACATCTTAGTCGCCAACGCTTGCTTGGTACTCGACCCCAAAACTGGCGATACGTTGACCGAGATTCAGTTGCCGAAAAATGCCGCCGGTGAGCAAGCCGAATGGGGCTACATCGGAGTCTACAAAGACGTGCTGATCGGCGGTCTAGGATTCGCTAAGTATCGCGATCGTCTCAAACTTGAATTTGAAGAAGACAAAAAGCTCAGCACCTCCAAAGCTGGCTTTGGTTCGAAAAGCCTGGATCGCGCAGCCAGCGTCGGCTTAGTTGCCTTCGATCGCCACACCGGCAAGCAACTCTGGACCGTCGCTGCCAATCACAGCTTCTGGCACAATGGCATCGTGGCGGGTGGCGACAAGATTTTCTGTCTCGACAAGAACCCCAGCCACATTGAAGAAGCGATGCGTCGACGCGGCAAGGCGCTTCCCGGCAGCTATCGCATCCTCGCCATGAATTATCGAACCGGCGATCCCGAATGGGAAGTGAAGGACGGCATCTTCGGAACCTGGCTTGGATACTCGGAACAACATGATTTGCTCCTGCAAGCCGGCGCGCAGGCCAGCGATCGACTTACAACCGAAACAGGTCGCGGCATGACCGTCTACCGAGCCAAAGATGGTTCGATTCAGTGGAAGGACGATTCGCTGAGTTACTCTGGGCCGTGCATCTTGCATAACGACCTGATCATCACGAACGCTAACTCGTACAGCGAATCGGCCGGCGCGTTTTACATCCAAACCGGCAAACAAAGATTGATTAAGAATCCACTGACCGGTGAAATCCAAACTTGGAAGATCTCTCGAGCCTACGGGTGCAACAACATCATCGCCAGCGAGAACATGCTGACCTTCCGTTCCGGTGCTGCTGGTTTTTATGACCTGCAAACCGAAGGCGGAACCGGAAACTTAGGAGGCTTTAAAACGGGTTGAACTTCTAATTTGGTCGTTGCGAACGGCGTGCTGAACGCTCCAGATTACACGCGGACATGCAGTTGCTCCTATCAGAATCAGACATCCTTAGCGCTTGTACACATGCCAGACATCGATCTCTGGACAGTCGATGCGTCGAACGTGAATGCGACTCCTGATAAGCAAGTCGAGAGTCTAGCGATCAACTTCGGTGCGCCCGGCGACCGCCGCCAAGCCGATGGTCAACTTTGGATGGAGTATCCGCCCGTCGCAGGCGAATCCGCACCGCTCAAAGTCACTGTGAACCCAGATACCAAGTACTTCCAAAATCATTCGTCGTTGATCTCGGGAGTCGATCGTCCATGGGTGCTCGCATCCGGAGTCGACAACATCACCGACTTAGAAATCAAACTTCGCATCGACAAGAATTCCACATTGGACGCCGGCTCGCCAGTGGAGCATGTCGATGATGATGTGGAGGAGTTCGAAAACGGTGAAGCCTCTGCTAATGCGAACCGCTACGATGTTCGAATGCATTTCGCTGCCTTACCTCTGGATCAGGGTGGAGAGCGAGTGTTCGATGTGTACGTTCAAGACAAGTTAGTGCTAAGCGATGTAACCATTAAGCCGACCGGGTCCGTGACGGAGCGCTACACAGCGAAACTGCTTGAAGATGTCGCGATCGCTGACAAACTGAAGATTCGCTTTGTACCCAAGCAAGGCAAAGCGGCACTGGCTGGCATCGAAGTCGTTAAACGTTCCAATTGATCTGAGCCCATCCTCGCTTACGCTCTAGTCCACTTCCCAGCTTGCAGATGCGACTGTCATGAAATCCTCGAACCGTGTTCAGTTAACCTTCTTAGCAATCGTGCTGTTTGCGACTTCGGCAATCGCCTGCCAAGTCCCCGTGTTCCGCTACGCGCTCGAACGCTGGAACGCAGACAACTACGAAGTTATCATTCTTCACGATGCTGAACTCAGTGAACCTGCACGAACGTTGCTCGACCAACTACAAGCTCCAGAGTTACTTGCTTCAAGCAACTTTGAAGTGCAGCTCGCGCACGTCGACAAACTGCGCGAGCCTCGCCTTAAGGAGCTCTGGCGAAAACGCACTGCCACCAATTCGCCATTGATGGTTGTCCTCTATCTACGGACCGCGGCTGAAGTTCCTGACCGTGTTGTTGCCGTAGAAGCGTTTACAGAAGTCAACGTCGACCGACTAGTGAGGTCACCTGTTCGCGAAGAAGTTGCCAAGCGACTGCTCAACGGCCAATCAGCGGTCTGGGTCTTTATCGCAAGCGACGACGAAGCAGCAAGTACGGCAGCTCTGAAGCTACTCAACGACCGAATCGCGATCAACATGTCACGGCTCGCTGTGCCAACCGCTGAGGAACTGGAAATCGAACCAACCGTACTGGCGAAAAACAAGATCCCGCTTCGCATCGAATTCTCGGTTGTGACTCTCGACCGAAAGGACGCTCGCGAGTCGTTTCTGTTGAACGCGTTGATGAACAGCGAACCGGACCTGGATCCTTCGAAACCGATCGCATTCCCAATTTTTGGACGCGGACGTGTTCTCTACGCACTCGTTGGCGACGGCATTATGGCGGAAACAACCGACACGGCTTGCCAATTCATGTCAGGCCCGTATTCATGCCAAGTGAAAAACCAGAACCCCGGTTTCGATCTTCTAATCACCAGCGAGTGGGACAAAGCGGTCGCTGGTTCAATGATCTCATCGGCGCTCCCGGACGAGTCCGCCGAGCCACGTTTGCTGAGCATCCCTCCCGGTCGCCGCGCAAAACCTTGAGCTTGGTAAATCGTTCCTGCTTTATGGATCGTGCCAGCCATCTACTGAATATTCGTTTCGCTAAACACTTCAGCACAGTGAGTGGCATACTTCCGCCGGAGGTGTGAGCGTCTGGAGAAATGGTGCGGTGCAATGCGTCGGCGGCTGCGTGAATCGCAATGACTGTTCCGCTGGACCACTGTGCTAGAATTACAGATAGAATTAGGGAAAGCGAGCTATTGCACGCTGGCTAAGCAGCCGCGAATAGCGTGAAATGAACGTCGAGAAATCAGCGTCATGAAACTAGTGACCAACTCTTCAGGAACCCACGTTGACGAACTCGATCGATAAACGCACGACTGAGCAGACGAATACGGCATCGCTCGACGCAGCCGCTCGCGAAGAAGCGTTAGCGGTGCTGGTCGGCAAGCTGCTTGATCGGATGCAGCGGAAGGAGACTATCGATTTCGATTCTGTTTGTCGCGAGCATCCGGAACTTGCCGACGAACTCCGCGAGGTCTGGGGCGCGTTGGTCGTCACCGATGCTGTCGCTGCTGGAGCTCGCACCAACACCAACGATTCCACAAAATCATCGGAGCGGATCAGCAGTTTTCGCGTGCCCGGTTTGCCCTATCAATTGGGCGACTACGAATTGTTGGAAGAGGTCGGTCGCGGAGGCATGGGAGTTGTCTATCGCGCGCGGCAAACGAGTCTCAACCGAGTTGTTGCGATCAAGATGATCGAAGAAAATCGCACTTCGAGCATCGAGAATCGGCAACGATTTTTGGCGGAAGCGGAAGCGAGCGCACGGCTAGAGCATCCCGGCATCGTCACCGTCTATGAAGTCAACGAGATTGAAGGCCATCCGTATTTCAGTATGCAGTTGGTGAAGGGCAAGACGCTGGCCGATCGTCTACGCGACGGTCCGCTGTCGCATCGCGAAGCCGCTCGGATTATGGCTGAAGTGTGTCGCGCGATCGCTTTCGCGCACGAACACGGTGTTCTGCATCGCGACTTGAAACCGTCGAACATTCTGCTCGACCGACAGCAACGGCCACTGGTCAGCGATTTCGGCTTGGCGAAGTTCACCGGCTCGGCAGACGATTTGACACGCACCGGTGCAGTGATTGGAACGCCGAGTTACATGTCGCCCGAGCAAGCGTCAGGGCGTTCATCGTTGGTCGGTCCCGCTTCCGACATCTACAGTCTCGGTTCGGTGCTCTATCACTTGTTAACAGGTCGACCGCCATTCTTGGCCGAATCGCCGATGGAGTTGGTGCTGAAGATTCTGGAAGACGAACCGCCACCGCCGCGATTGCTCGATCCGCGGATCGATCGCGATTTGGAGATGATCGTAACTCGCAGTATTCAGAAACCGCCGGATCTGCGTTACGTGACAGCCACCGAGATGGCCGAGGATCTGGAGAGTTTCCTGCGCGACGAACCGGTTCGAGCTCGCGGCGGAAAGCTCAGTCAAGTTGCGGCGCGCTGGTTCCGTGAAACGCATCATGCGGTCGTGCTCGAAAACTGGGGCTTGCTGTGGATGTGGCACAGCCTCGTTCTGTTAGTCGTCTGCATAGCAACTCAACTGATGCAATGGTCCGCAGTTAAAAACCGATTTTCCTACGCCGCGATTTGGGTAATCGGCTTGGGCGCTTGGGCAGTTGTGTTTTGGGTGCTGCGTCGACGCATGGGTCCCGTTACTTTCGTCGAGCGTCAGATCGCGCACGTGTGGGGAGCCAGTTTGATCGCGATCTCGTTGCTTACGCCGCTCGAATGGTACTTGGACCTTGTGCCGCTGAAGTTGTCGCCGGTGCTGGGGATTGTCAGCGGCATTATCTTCTTTGTCAAAGCCGGAATACTCGCTGGGTCGTTCTATGTCCAAGCGGCTTGTCTGTTCGGTACAAGCATGGTGATGGCGATATTTCCTCAGTGGGCTCATCTCATTTTTGGCTTCGTCTCCGCTGCCTGCTTCTTCATCCCCGGCTTGAAGTACTATCGCCAGAAAACAGCTTCTGCGAAGTGAGCTATCGCTTTGACGAACGAATCGCTCATCTGCCCCTTGGCGATTGCTTAACCGGTAACCAAAGTTACTGTTGGCGAAACGACGCCGGAGCTGTGGCTTTTGCGGTGGTAAGCCAACTGCAAAAGACGGTGAGATTGCCTGACTGCGGCGTGACGTTTGCTAGGGTGGCTGGAACCTCACGACGGAGTGGATGTCGATAGGCGGCACTTATTCAATCATGCATCCGAAAGCAGGCTCTCAAGGGTTGTGAGTTCAAGTGGTTTGACGATGTGGAAATTGAAGCCCGCTTCGCGCGATCTGCGGCGGTCTTCCTCCTGACCCCAACCGGTCAAAGCGATAAGTATCATTTCGCGACCCCACGCTTGCTGACGAATTCGCTGCGCGACATCGTAACCGTTCAATCTTGGCAAACCGATGTCGAGCAACACGAGCTCGGGTCGAAAACTTTCCGCGAGTTCAAGTGCTTGGAAACCGTCGGTAGCGATGCGAGTTTCATTCCCCTTCAATCTCAGCAGCAGACCTAACATGTCAGCTGAATCTCGATTGTCATCGACGACCAAAATGCGGCTGCCCGTTAACGACGCGGCGCGAGGCGAGTTGCTGATTGGTAGCTTGCCGCGTGAGGGTGGAACAAGTGGCAGACGCACAATAAATTCGCTTCCTTGATCGAGACCATCGCTGCGAGCTTCAATGTTGCCGTCATGCAGATCGACTAAGCGACGAACTAAAGTGAGTCCGATTCCCAAGCCACCTTGCGACCTCTCGAGCGAACGGTCAACCTGGGTGAACATCTCAAAGATGAGCGGCAACATCTCGGCGTCGATACCGATACCGCTGTCGCGCACACTGATGACCGCATCGCTACCAACACGTCTTGCGGTCAACCAGATATGTCCGCCGCGATGCATATACTTGGCTGAATTGTTCAGCAAGTTTAAGAAAACTTGGCTCAGCCGAATCGGATCCGCCTCCAACTCGATCGGCTCTTGCAGCAGATCGACCGTCAGTTGATGTCCGTTTGCGAGGATCAGCGAACGACTACTTTCGATGGCACTTTCCAAGACCGACGTAAGCGTAACACTCTCTTTTCGGATGTCCAATTTGTTACGACTGATACGTGACATGTCGAGCAGATCATCAATCAAACGCACCATCACAGCAACTTGACGAGAGATTACTTCTCGGCCCGCTATTGCTTCCGCTTCGGTGACGCCGGTCATGCCAAGGAACTGCACGGCGTTGCGAATCGGCGCCAACGGATTCCGCAGCTCATGAGCTAATGTCGCTAGAAAGTCGTCCTTATTGCGATTCGCTTCCGCTAACTCATCGGCGCGTTCGCGCAGCGCAGATACGTCTTCAACGGCCAACAAGATCAGTTCAGGATATTTTGAATCGGGTGGAAACGGGCGCGCGTTCAGTAGCATCGTCTTCAAACCGAGCGTCGGGAACGTGTGTTTCACTTCGAAGTCGTGAACCGATTTGCCATGCGAGAGAACCTCGTCGAGCAACTTGCGCAAACCGGGAATATCCCACTGACCGTTCCCCAAGTCATAGACCAGTCGATTCTCCGTTTCCTCCTTGGAAACGCGAAAGGAATCGTAAAAAGATCGGTTCGCCGTTTTAACTCGCAAGTCGCTGTCAAGCACTAGGAACGGTTCTCGCAATGTCGCGATAATATCATCGGAGTACGTATGCGAAACCGCTAACGCGCGCTCCGTTTTCCTGCGTTCGGAGATGTCTCGAAAGACCAGCACCAGCCCCGCAACCTCGTCCTTGTCGTTCCGGATAAGCGCCGCGCTATCGCTGATCGGACACTCTGAGCCGTCTTTGGCGATCAGTAGACTGTGGCTAGCTAGCTGAAAAGTGCGTCCCTCAGCCAATGCTTGCACAGTCGGAATTTCGACAGCGATGCGAGTATCTTCGTTGACTAAGCTGATCACACTCGTCAGCGATTGGCCAACGGCGTCTTGCGACCATCGAGTCAACGTTTCCGCAACTGGATTGAGGAACGTAATCAAGCCATCCAGGTCCGTGGTGATAACCGCGTCGCCGATGCATGAAAGCGTGACGAGCAGCCAGTCTCGTTGCGCATGCAACGCTTCCAAATTTGCCGGTGAACGGTTGGACATGCCATCACTTCATTTCATCGTGCATTCAGAATTGTTGCAGCCGCTCAAGAAGGCTGAGACAGCGAGCGAACGCATTATACGCGCAAAGCCCTCAGGCCGATACGGTCTCCCAACGGTACGACCGAGCGTGACTTGAGCAACATACGCCACGCCATCTTCGCTTTCCCACGCTGTTCGCAGAGCCGCAGAGCGTTCCACCTGTGCGTTCCACCTGTGTCCGCCCCCCCGTTGATGAAAGCTTAGTACGTCGGCTTAAAACTCAGTTGAATGTAGCGGACGGCGGACTCGAATAGGGTTCGCGATGCGATTCGAATGCGGACGCTGGCAAGTGAGCCTTTGAGAGGCTTCGTTGTGAGGTCTGCGGCCAGCTCGATCGTGACTTCGTAATGCGGTGATTCGGGAAGCAAGCGGCCGGATGTATCTCGCTGAGAAATGAGATAGTTGTCACCGTGAAGTTCGGTGGGAGTATTACGAATCGGTTCTGGCGAGATGCGAACAATCTTGCCAACTTCGACAGTGGACAAGTTGGAATCCCAACGACAGCTCGCTTCCATACCGATGCTCAACAGCTTGACATCTTCCTGCGCGACGATCGCTGTAAGCATCGGTGTTTGCTGAGGTACGAACCAGGCGATGAGCGAACCGCGTTCAATCGTGCAACCGAGATTGCCTTCGGCGATCGGGTTCAAGTCCAATCGAACGTCTTGGGGGAATGCGAGTGGTAAAGTTAGTTTGTGGACGGCTGCGATAAGTCGCCCAGGCTCGGCGGAGGTGATGGTCAGCGCATTTAGTTCTTCGCGCAGCAGCGATTCTTTCGCTTGCAGATCGGAGATCACTTCGCGGGTCGTAGGAATCTCGAAGGTGACCGCTTCATCGATTGCAGATCGAGCTTCCAGTTGCATGAGTTTCTGCCTCGCGACAGCGATCTCGCCACGCACCGCTTCAAGTGCGATGAGTTTTTCCGGCGCGTGGAATTTGAGCAGCGGAGTGTTAGCGGCTAAGACGATCGAGCGATTCGCAACGGAGACTAATTCCGCTTGAGCTGGTGCAAACAAGGGAACTTTGTCAGCAAAGTCGGTCACGGCGCGCGCCGCCACGAAGGTCGATACGGGTACTTCGAGCAGAAACGCGATGAACACGATGATTGCCGTGAAGTAAATAACCACGCGAGTGAATCGAAGTGTTCCGTCAAGCATGACATCTCGGTAAATCGACTTTGTGATCCGCGCGAACATGGCAACTAATCCAATTAGATAGACCAACAGAATATTGATTGCGATGAAGCCAAGACCGTAAGGAACCAGCGAGGTCCAAGCTATCCATAGAATCGTGCACGCTAGAAACACGCGATAACATGCAGAAGCGACGGCAAAGGAGGCGAGTAGCCAAATGTTTGCGTCCAAATGCGATGAAGCAGCCGGACTACCGCTCAAACTGCTAACAAACAAACTCCACAGCGCATCGCGACTCTGTTCGGCAAGATTGGGCACTCCCCAGACGTCTGACAAAATGTAGTAGCCGTCATAACGCAAAAAAGGATTGGCGTTGATGAGCAACGTGCCGACTGAGCAAACGATCATGGTACTGGTTGCTATCGTGTGCAAAGTGCCTTCGCGCGTACTCAACCAGACGATCGCAGCCATGGAAGCAAGTACCAGTTCAACGTAGATACCAGCGGCGGCGATGGCAGCCCGTTGCCACTTCGAGCGAAGTTTCCAAGAATCGGTTGTGTCGCACTAGAAACAAGGTGTGTAGTACAGAAACAGCAGACCAATCTCTTGGCAATCCACTCGAAATCGAGCACAGGCGAGTGAGTGGCCGAGTTCGTGGAGCGACTTCACAATGGCGTAACACAGTAGCAGCAATAACCAGCGATCGCCCTTCATCGCACTGAAGTTCGGCAGCAGGGAAACGCCGGATTCAAGCACATTTCCGAGCACCACCGCGGAGGTGATGAGGCTGGTCGCGACCACCGCAAAGCAAGTGAGCGGGTGAAAGAGAAACGTCGCGAGCCACCGAAATTTATCGAGCAGCCGAGCGGGGTTGAAAAGCGGCACACGTACAATCAGGGGTATCGCGAGAATTTTGAGAACACTCTGGAAGGTCGAATGTTTTTTCGTTTTCGCAAGCGATTGCGACACGTGCGGCGAAGTCGGCGAAAGCAGTTGCGCCGCACTCAGGCGACTGGCAAACGAACGTAACCAAGCGAGTGTGAAGTGGTCGCTGGGGAATTGCAGTCGCAGTTGTTTGATAACTGAGTCCACCCGGCCGCCACCGCAAAGTAGCTTGGCCGCAACGTATTCGATTTCGCTGAAATAAAAATAGGCGCCCGACAACGGATCGCGCGCGACCCATTTGGATTGATTGGGCTGAGCGATCCATTCGATGTCCGGCCGCAATTGCAACCGCTCGAACTCGAATTGCTCTGAGGGCAATCGGTCGGACGTTAACTGGTCGGAGGGTGAAGCACTCATGGCGCTACCAAAATGTTTGCTTTGACTTGCAATCCTGGACGCAGTTCGCTGCGCGAGTTATCGATCTCTAGGTAGACGCGGACGAGCGAATTGATCGAGTTCACATCGGGGCTGACGAAAACAACTTTGCCAGTTGTCTCGCGCGACTTGTTGCCAATTGCCACGGTAACTCGAGCTTCGCGTCCGACAAGATTGGTGATGGTCTGTTCAGCAGTGACGAACCCCTCGATGCGAAGACGATCGAGTCTGACGATCCGCAGCAGATCCGCGCCGGGCTCGACCCATTCGCCGACTTTCTTTTCGACGCTTGTGATGACACCTGACACAGGCGCGGTAATTTGATGCCGCGTATAAATGTCGTACGACTTGCGGTACTCGTGTTCTGTCTGAGCGATTTCCAAAGCCGCCATTTCGGTCACGTAGTTCGCGCGTTCAACTTCCAACTTGGCTCGGTCCGCGATTAACTTCAGGCGATCGATCTCATTGACCGGATAGGTATCACGCACTTGCCTGTTGGCTTGAGTGGCGCGTTGATATTCATTTTCCGCAACCGCTTGGCTTTTGATGGCGAGTCGTTTATCGATGTCGCTGGCGTGCTTCTTCTTCGCGATCTCAGTGGCGGTTTTCAAACGTGCTAGTTCGAGCTTGAGCGCTTCATCGCGAACTTTGCCAAGTGCCTGACCTTGTTTAACCTCCATGCCCTCCTTGGCTACGAAGCTGCTGATGATGCCGGAAACTTCTGCGGCGACAACTGTTGATTCGATGGTCTTCAGCACTGCGTTCGATACGACGATGGAACTCGCTGGTTCGCCCGCTTTTGACGGGAGGGCCAATCCATTCACTTGCAGCATTGCGATTGCGTTAACAATGAGATGACGAACCATTCCGTTAACTCCAAAACCAAAAACGACGTTGAATGGTTTCGACAAGTGGGCGACACCAAACGAACCACAGCGGTTGATCGCCGCAGCGAAAGTAGGCACGCGCGCTGGCGCCCATGTGCGTTCGTTCGACGACGCTGCGGTCAATGGTGGCATGCATTTCAACGAAGCAGCCATCGCCGGTGTCGTTCTGAACGGAATCGGAGACCCAATTTACGTATGCATCGAACTGTTCACCAGGCAAGCTATCGAGTACAAAACGCATAGGTTCTGCAGCCTGATCGGCATCTTGGACGGTTGTTAAAACGTAGCCGGAATCTCTGTCGGCCACTTGGATTTTCAGATGCCAAGGTCCTTCGAGGTCAACCACGCGGAACAGTGCATCGCCACGCCGAAGCGGACGAGCCGCGAGTTGCTGTTGGATGTCTTTGGCAACTACCGTTCCGCGAATGGGAGATAAGATGACGCTCTTGACAGCTTCGGTGCGAATTAATTTAAGTTGATTCTTGAGATTATTCTCTTGAGTGTCGAGTTGTTTAATTTCAGCGGCAATGCGGTTTTGGTTCATCAGTGAGTCATCAGCGCTGAGATTGATTTGATTGCTGGCGATCTGAAGCGCGTTGCGTCTTTCTTGAATGGTGCGCAGTTCGCCTACGACTGCTTCCATTCGCAAATTGAGATCGGGCGTTTGAATTCTCGCGAGCGGTTGATTCGCTTCGACGGTCTGTCCATCTTCAACTAGTAATTCGCTGACGTGCCCGTCGAGCGAGGTATAGATGGTGCGGAAGACTTCCGGCTCTACGGTGCCGATGGCTTCAATGGTTAACGGATATGGTCGCGACAAGGTACTGTATGCCAGAGCGCCGAGCGCCAACAGGATGCTAACCACCACAGCGCGCGACTTCCATTTCGAGAGCGACAGCCGTCGATCGCTGAGCACACGGAACACGCGCGGAAGTCGCTGCCAACGGACATATTGTTGCCAAGCCAGACTGAGCGTTGGAAGAGTATGCACCACGCTGGAGGTTGCACGCAGCATATCTTCGTAGCTTTGCCATTCAACCACGATCGCATGTTCGGAGCGCTTCGACTTCGAATTTGCGACTAACGGAAGGCTGATCGAGTTGCTGAAGGCGCCATCCTGGCCGATCATTTCTGCGCCGCGCGCTGAATCGGAAAATCGAAGTTGACGAAGAACAGGTTGACGCTTTTGGATAGCTGGCTGTGCAAGTTGCGTGAGCGTGCGCACGACTTTCGAATTGCGATCCACGGTACGCGTGCCACTGATCTGATGCAATCGAATCGAGCCGAGCGAAGTCGAGCTAGCCAGCGATACGCGGGCTGCGTTGAAGATCGGTACTAATTGGTTTACAAGTAACGCGGCGCCGTCGCCAGCATACGAGACGTCGAGCAGATTCGAGCTGAGCATCTGCAATTTGTCCCAGCGATTGTCGAGGAACTCTTCGAGGTCATTCATCTGGCGCAGTGCAAGAACTTCTGCGAACGCGGCGAGCAGTTCGAGCATGCCGGGCACAGCGCTCGGAGGCGGTGCGGCGCGCAGGGCGATTAGCAAACAGCCTTTCGAAAAATTCGCGGTGCGAAGCGGCGTCGCAAACCAGTGCACCGCATTACAAGCTCCCATCAAAGTCGCAGGATGCATGTCGGCATTGCGTGCTTGAACCGCGGTATTGAAAGCATGCGTAAAACTGTTGGTGATACTCTCGGAATAGTTGCCTTGCTGAGCAATCGCCAGCCAAGCGGATTCGGTCGGAGCGAGGACAGCGACGGAATCAGATTCGAGCAGGAAGCGAAGTCTTTGAAGCAAGTGTGCAAAGAATTGCGCGGTTGGCAGCAGCGACTGCGCCTCGCGCTCGAGTTCATTGAGGAGTTGATCGATGTCTTCTACACGTTGATTCGTCAGCATTAGAAGGCACTGCGTAGTTGAATACTGGTTCGTTGAGAACTGGGTCTTTGAAAACGTCTTGTGATCAAATGAACGTGATCAGAAGTAGGGAAACTTCATCTTAATCTCGAATATGCGGAGCGTGAAAGCAACTAGCGCCGATGTGTTGCTATCAATCTTGATGGCGCGATTCAACCAAAATTTTCGCTACATACGCTACAACCCGGAGGATTTATTGCACCGGGGCAATCGTTACAACCGAAACCAGAGATGAGCGGAAACTGCGGTTTGACCTAAGTTTGCCGACTTACAAATTGAACAGCAGAAAAACGCTGGGGGGTGTTTGGATGTCTGCATCGTCGAAGTTATCGAGGCTTTGCCTTGCGCTGGTGGCAACCACTGGCGGATGTTGCTTGCCATCGAACAGCTTTAATTTCTGCAATGACAGCAGTCTTAGCAGATGCACTCAACCGGCTAACTGCGTCACGCAGCTTCAACCGGCTGACGCAATTCTCACAGCTGACTGTTTGCCCGGCGCGCCCGATCCGATATCGCCGCTGGACATTCAAGAAGACATGCTTGCACCGGAGAATCTGCTGCCGATGTCGCTGGCCGATTGCATTCGCGAGGCGCTCGCGACGTCGCACGTGCTGCGAGATCTCGGCGGAACCGTGATTCGTTCGCCTCAGACTGTCAATTCGAATCTGGATCCGGCGCTTGTGTTTACGGATCCGCGCACCGGCGAAGAAGCTGCACTGAGTGCCTTTGATGCAAACTTTTTTGCGAGCAACTATTTCGAACGCAACCATCGCGGTTTGAACAATCAATTTTTTGGTAATAACGGCGAGTTCAAGCAGGATCTCAACATCACGCAGACGGGCGTGAACAAACGCTCAGCAACTGGAGGTCTCTTCAGTTTCCGCAACGTGACGACCTACGATCGAAACAATCAACTGTCCAATCGTTTTCCGTTTGACTCGTGGGATACGTACGTTGAGGCGGAAGCGCGGCAACCGATCCTGCAAGGTGCTGGCACTCAGTTCAATCGCATTGCGGGTCCAGGTTCATCGCCTGGCATTTTGAACGGCGTGTTACTTGCACGCGTAAGAACCGATGTCAGTCAAATAAATTTCGAACGCTCGGTGCGTGATCTGGTAGCCGAAGTTGAGAATGCGTACTGGGATCTGTATTACGCGTATCGAGATCTCGAAGCCCGCGTTGAAGTCCGCGACATCGCGAAAGAGACGCTCAGCAAGATGCCCAAAGAGGCGTACTCGATTGGCAAGATCGCACAAGCTGAAGAGCAAGTTCATCGCTTTCAATCGGAAGTCATCGATGCGATCAATGGTCGACTGATCGAGGGAACGCGAACCAACAACGGAAGCTCTGGTGGCACGTTTCGAAGCGGTGGAGGTTTACGAGTGGCTGAACGCAAGCTGCGATTGATGACCGGCATGCAGATCAACGATGGACGTTTGATCAGTCCATCGGACATGCCCACGTCCGCCCCGGTGATCTACGATTGGCCGAGCAGTATTAGCGAAGCGTTAGCGAACCGCGAAGAACTGCGCCAGCAGAAATGGACGATCAAACAGCGTGAACTCGAGTTGATTGCGAATCGCAACTTCCTCAAACCTCAGCTGGATGTGATCAGTCGCTATCGCTTTCGCGGATTTGGCGAAGAGTTAGTAGGTCCAGTTTCCGCGACCAGCAGTTTATATGGCGGAGAGTTCCAGGAATGGCAAGTTGGTCTTGAGTACAACGTGCCAGTTGGTCTCCGCCGAGCGCACGCTGCGGTGCAAAACTCGAGGCTAGCTCTGTCGCGCGAAGCTGAGATTTTGCGCGAGCAAGAACGCTTTGTGAACTTTGGATTGAGCAACGCGATCAACGAAGCTAAACGAGCACACGAAAATATGGCGCTACAGCGAAAACGCTTAGATTCAATCGTCATTCAGTTGAATGCTATCGAGGCCAAGGCTGGTGGTGAGACCGCTGAATTGGATGTGCGGCTGGAGACCCATCGTCGATTGCTGGACGCGCGGCTTCGATACCACCAAGCCGAAGTGGAATATGTGATTGCACTTCGAAACGTTCATTTTGAGAAAGGTTCGCTGCTGCAGTATTGCAATGTGAACACGACCGAAGCGTGTGCTCCGGCCAAGGCGCAAGCAGACGCTGCTGAACGTATCGAGTATCAAGACGCACAAGCGGTGCCCGTTGTGCGCGACGTGATAATTGGAAAGAACGAGTAGTTTCGCGACTTGTTTAGCAGTCTGATCATTAGCCGAATTTTGAATTGCCGAAAAATTGGATCATTAGTCATGCTGATCAAATACTCACTAAGTGCTCTATTGATTTTCGGCGCTGTTGCAACCGTTGGCAACGCGCAGGCTCCGCTGTGGTTCGATGCGAACGACTCGGGCAAAGCAGCGAGCACGACGGCAACTCCAGCACACACCCAGGACGCCAGTCAATCGACGCCCGGCAGTGCGCCCCAGGAAGCACTCTGGTTCAAAGCGGCGCCCTGGGATGCAAAGTGGGAACGAAAGCAGGCTCCGGAATTGAAACCATCGACCGTACCGAACTGGGTCGAAGCGAACAAGATCAGTGCCCGTTCACAAGCAACGTCACTCCCAGAGCCAGCGTCTACGGTGCCAGCGCAAACTGGATCTCTCAAAAACGAGTCGCGGCAGCCAACCACTGTTGCGCCGACAACTTGGTTTTCGTTGGCGGAAGCCATCAAGGCACAAGCCAAAACGCCAGCGAACGCGGGTCGAGCGACCGCCAAGGTCGAAGACGCATTGAAAATTACAGATAAACATACGGGCAGCAAGGTGGCAGGCAAATCGGAGTCCGCCGATACATTCGTTGCGAGAGCTGAAGCTCAATTGCGATTGCAGAACACAGCTCCAAAACAAGTCCCTGCACCAACATTGCCCTCACCCAATCAACCAGCGCTCACTGTGCCTGCACGTGACCTGCCGTCATCCGACACGCTTTCCGCTAGCGGGGCACTCCGTCGTGTAACCGAAGCGAAGGTAAGCGCGCCGCAAGTGCCGGAAGTGGTTTTTGGCAGAGAGGATTCAACGCGACTTAAACCGCGGGCTTTGCAATCTGGCGAAATGGAAACTGGAAGTCACTGGCCACGTCAGTTTCCGGAGACGTCGCCAGCAGCGGAGGTTGCCACAGTTACGGTTAGCAGCGTGGAAGCAGCGACTGAGGAGAGTTTGGTTCCCGCGATCCAAACAGCGGCAGTTTGGCAAATGGATGACGACGAAGAATCGGTCGGTGGCACAATGCGGGAAACATCAGTGGAAGAGGTTCCGGGCGCTGTCATGAAAGGCACTCAGAAGCCTGCTAAATTTGAGACCGAATCGATGGTCGGTCCGATGACGAGTGCCGGTCAACTATTCTCAATGCTTGATTTAACAGAACGTTTTCAAAGTTATGCGGAGCCGGTTGGGTCAGTGCGGACACGCGATCTCGATTCTCCTATGCAGGCCCCCTACACGTTTGAGAACTACACTTGGATCAGTCCCGTTTTCTATCACAAGCCGCTGTACTTTGAGCAGCCGAATCTCGAGCGTTACGGCCAAGGCGCGCATCGATACTTGCAACCAGCAGCGTCGTCGATTCACTTCTTTGGAACCATTCCGCTGTTGCCCTACAAAGTGCTCACTCAGCACCCTTGCGAGAAATACTATACGCTTGGCAATCGTCGCCCCGGAAACTGCAATCCTTATCAGCGGCGCGTTATCTTAGGTCAATCAACGGTAGGCGAGATTCGCGAATACTGGCGCGATGGCTCAGGTTACTGATTACCTGCGAGGTAAAGAACCGGCGGCCGAAATAAACGTTCCGCTTGAGTTTCGCCTTATATTCGTACTCGATTCATGAGCCTAAGGCGCTAGCCGATCTTATTCCTAATCCTATAGCCAATGCTACTGCTGTAACCGATCTTATTCCCGTATACCCAACATTTACCATTTAATTTGGTGTACGCAAACTAAGGATCGCGCGATTGATAAGTGTCGTCTACTTCGCGAGGCGTCGACTGTAAGCGGACGTTTCGTAGATTGGCGACGATTTGAGAAGATCGGCTAGCGCCTCAGGCTCAGTACGGTTGGCGACGACATGCTTGGACTCGACTGCATGGCCTGGTTAGGCTAGGGAGCGTGACGCGATGAGTTGATCGAGTTCGTGCTTCAGTTTGCCGAGGATCTCATCGTAAGTGAACGCGCCGAGCGGTTCGCCGAGTCGCTTGAGATTGACGCGGGTGGGTCCGCACCAGAGGCCGAGGTCAGCATCGTCGGTTTCGCCTGGACCGTTTACGCGGCATCCCATGACAGCGATCGTGATCGCGTAGTTCTTTGCATAAGCGGTCATCTCTTTCACTTGCTGTGCGAGTTCGACGAAGGCTTCGTTTTCGACGCGCGAGCAACTGGGGCATGAGATGATATTCAGCGCGGTGGGGTCTAAGGCGACAACACTTCGTAAGCGACCAGCTTGAATGTCGTTGATGATCTCACGGCCCGCGGCGATCTCCTCGGGCTTGCGCGAATTCGGAACGGTCAACGAAACGCGAATCGTGTCGCCGATTCCGCGGCCGATCAATTGTTCGAAGGCGATACGTGTTTTAATAATGCCGTCGGGTGGCAAGCCAGCTTCGGTAACGCCCAGGTGCAATGGCACGTCGGGTCGACGTTCAGCGAACAATTGATTGATCTTCACAACCGTCGCGGGATCACTATCCTTCATCGACACTACGAAACGCGTGAAATTGAGCTGCTCCAGATACTCGCAATGCTCCAGACCGCTTTCTATGATCGGACCGATATCGTCGTTCGGGTCATACTTTGCTTTCTTATCTGGATCGACGCTGCCACAGTTTACACCGATACGCAGCGCACAGTCGTTCTCACGAGCGACATCGGCGATGTACTTCACTTTCTCTTGCCACGAACGTGTTCGTTCGTGGTGGTACAGGTGGCCGGGGTTGTAACGAATCTTATCGACATGCGGAGCGACCTTCTCGGCTAAGCGATAGTTCTCTTGGAGATCGACCGACAGGTTAGCTTGCGTCTGACGGCGGATTTCAACCAGGGCGATTGCGTCCTTGTCGCTGTCGACAGCGATCCGCACCACGTCAGCGCCGGCCGCGTGCAACGCGTTGACTTGGGCGACGGTGGCATCGATGTCTTGGGTGTGCGTGGCGGTCATGCTTTGGACGGCGATCGGGTAGCCCGACCCGATGTGGATGGAGCCGATTCGAACGGAGCGTGTCGGATTGCGTTGGATGATCGGGATCGACATCGGGATTTCTCGGCCGTTTTTAAGTTGTGCTTGCTGGAATTCAGTAAGCAGTGATCTATCTACCGCGGAGTTCGCCGCGTTGCAACATCTTGACGCATCAGTATATCCACTGCGCGCAGGGTGCAAATGACTCGGAAATCGACCAAGAGGTGCACGTTCGCGATGCGGTTGCCGCGACTTTTCGTAATTCCTACTCGTACTCAATGAAATGGTACTCGTACTCGTACTCGATTCGGCTCGATTCGGGTCGACTCGGCGGACGAGTACGAGTACGAGTACCGGCTGCGCCTGAGTACGAGTAGGAAACTCGCCATCGGAAGATCTGGGTTTGATGCGCCAGTAGCCTCTTTAGACCGAAATCTGAGTACACTAGAACAGTTCGAGTCGCTATTTACGCGTCCAGTTGAACAAAAAAGTGGTCGGCCTGAGCCAGCTAAAGAAAGCCCATTGGGGCGGTAGCCGCCCGGGCGAGAAATCTCTGCAAGTCGAAAGCTCATAAGGGGATAGCGGTGTTTTACCGATCTCGGTCTCTGCTAGATAAAATGCGATTTAAAGCGGTCATGCTGAGCGTTCTCGCATTTTCACTTTCGGTATCCCTGACCCAGCTAGCGAGTGCGGCTGGACCCGAGAGCAAGATCGCACAAGTAAAGATCATTGACGCTGCGATTGAGCAGCAGTGGAAGGATAACGGATTGACGCCTTCGCCGATTGAGGAAGACGGCAAGTGGGCGCGACGCGTTTTTCTGGACTTGGTTGGCCGCATACCGACTTTGGAAGAGTTGACAGCGTTTATGCGGGACAAGGACCCAGACCGGCGCGAGAAACTGGTCGATACGCTGCTGAACGATTCGCGTTACACCGAGGAGTTCGCGAACCATTGGGCGACGATTTGGAGCAACATTCTGATTGGCCGCAGCGGCGGTACGGATCGCAATTCGTTCATCAGTCGCGAAGGGATGGCGAAGTACTTGCGCGACTGCTTTGCAAAGAACAAGCCGTATGACCAGATGGTGTTCGAATTGGTGACGGCCACTGGGACGACGAAACCCGGTACGGAAGGTTTCAATGGCGCGGCGAATTTTTTGATTGACAAAGTGAATGACGAGGAGGGTGTGCAAGCCACTTCGGCGACATCACGCGTGTTCTTGGGTCTGCAAGTTCAATGCACGCAGTGCCACAACCATCCGTTCAATGAATGGAAGCAGCAGAAGTTTTGGGAGTTCAATGCGTTCTTTCGTCAGTCGCGAGCGCTCCGCCGTTTTGTGCCAGGCACGCGCGACGTCGATTTCGCTGAGTTGGTGGACCAGGATTTTGAAGGAGCTAGTCGCCAGCCTGAGGAAGCGGATATTTTCTATCAAGAACGAAATGGCTTGACGAAAGTCGCTTATCCGGTGTTCGTGGATGGTTCGCCGATCAAGCGCAGTGGATATGTGACGGACGTGGTTCGTTGCAGTGAACTCGGCAAGAAGGTTGTCAACAGCGAGTATTTGGACAAGATGATTGTCAATCGCATGTGGGCTCAGTTCCTCGGTTACGCGTTCAGCCGCCCGATGGACGATCTTGGTCCGCACACCAATCTGTCTCATCCGCAGTTGCTGGAAGATCTGGGCAAGGAATTTAAGCAGTCGAGTTATGATCTGCGAGCGCTGATGAAGTGGATTACGTTGTCGAAGCCCTATCAAATTTCCAGTCGCATTTTGCCGGGTAACGAAGCGGACGATCCCACTTCGGGAAATCCGCCGCAATTTAGTCATTTTTATCTGCGTCAGATGAGTGCAGAACAACTGTATCAATCGCTAGTAAACGTAGGCGGTCAAGCTCGCGGGTCGCTCGAGCAGCAGCAGGTGGAACGTGATCGTTGGTTGGGGCAATTCGTTGTAGCCTTTGGCACGGACGAAGGCGACGAAGCGACAACTTTCAACGGATCGATCCCGCAAGCTTTGATGATGTTCAACGGCGACTTGGTGAAGCGTGCGACCGCAACCGATGCGGGATCATGGCTGGGTCAGTTAGCGAAGTCGAATGCGAAACTGCCGGAGAAGGTTAGTGTGATTTTTGTTGCCGGGATGGCGCGGAAGCCGAAGCCCGAGGAGCTGAAGATTGCAAGTCAGTTGATCGCGGCTCGCAAGGGCAAAGTCGATGAAGCGTTGCAAGACTTGTGGTGGGCGGTGCTGAACAGCAACGAGTTCATCATGGTGCAGTAAGCTGGTCGCTGGCGCAACGAAGGCCTTGATTGAAACTTTTCGCAAACAAACTTTTCGAACGACAACTCTGTTAAGTTTTTGGAGCAACATCAACATGCTGTGGACACGCAACTCAACACCGACTGGAATGACGCGACGCCACTTTATGCAGCATGCCGTCGGCGCGAGCGCCATGATTGGCACTTCGTTGGCGGTGGGCCATTCGATGCGCTTGCACGCTTCCGAACTGCAGAAGAATCACAAGTCGGCGATTCTGTTATGGATGGGTGGCGGACCAGCCACGATTGATCTGTGGGATCTCAAGCCTGGCGCTTCGACGGGTGGACCATTCAAACCGATCAGCACTTCGGGTGACCTTCAGATCTGCGAGCACTTGCCGATGATGGCTAAGCAGATGCATAACTTGTCGATCGTGCGTTCGATGAGTACTCGGGAAGCGGATCACGATCGCGGTCGCTATTACATGCACACGGGTTTTGTGCCGAACCCTAACATTGAGCATCCGAGTTACGGATCGGTGCTGGCGCATGAGATCATGGCCGATCGATCCGACCTCGAGATTCCGCCCTTCATTTCGATTGGCGGCGCGAGTGAGGGTCCTGGATTCCTTGGAATGTCTTGGGCTCCGTTTTCTGTGACCAGCGATGGACGCATT
>JBGSJB010000370.1:0-15606 GCA_041742175.1 Pirellulaceae bacterium | reverse complement strand
CAACCACTGCACCGCGCTGCTCTTCGATAGGCCGCGAGATATCTTCAATCACCAAGTCGATCCCCGCGATATCCAAACCAATCGTGCGTGCCGCTAAAATGACTCGATGTGCGACCTCGGGATGAACTCGATCGGTCACATCTTCTGACAAGTTGTCGTGCCGCTTGATAATCACTTCCCGGCCAACAGCCGGCACCGACTCCAAACCCAACTTTTGCTGACGCAACAAAAGCATCAATCCGGAACTGACGGTGATCGGTGAAAGCGGCTGAGTTTCTGTATCGCCGCGCCTCGGATCGCTGTTCACTTGAATGTCGATCAGTTCCATCACAGTGTGCTGGCCGTCGCCGGTAACAACAACTGGACGACCACAAGTCGCCGCCACCATCTTGCCGCCGACCACCAACACTCGATGCTCGATGCCCGGAATAAAGCGTTCGACGATAACGCCGCTGCCTTCCTCTTTCGCTTCGCGATATGCTTCGATAACTTCGCTACGTTCGGTCAAATTTGCGAAGACGCCGCGACCGTGGTTCGCATCGCGCGGCTTCACCACAACCGGTCCTGGGATCTCTTGAGCCGCAACCCAAGCGTCGTTTTCATCCTCGACCAAGCGTCCCTCAGGAACCGGCACATGCACAGCCGCCAACATCTGCCGCGTCATCTGTTTGTCACTAGCCAGCGCTTCGGCAATCGATCCAGTGCGATCCGTCACCGCAGTCCAAATGCGTCGCTGCTTGCACCCCTGCCCCAGCTGCACCAAGCTGCCTTGGCTAAGTCTTCGGTACGGAATGTTGCGCGCGATCGCCGCGTTCAGGATCGCTTTGCTGCTCGGCCCTAAACACTTCCGATCCGCCAACTCGTGCAGCCGCTTGACCGTGCCCGAAACATCGAAAGGTTGATCGTACACACAGGCCAGCAGCAACTCGCGCGCGGCCAGCAAGCTTTGCTCGGCCACGGTCTCTTCCTCGTAGCGAACCGCAACTTTGTAAACACCTTCTTCGCTCATCTCCCGAGCTCGACCAAAGCCCACGTTGCAACCAGCCAGCGTCTGCAACTCAAGCGCCGTGTGCTCAAGAATATGTGCCAAGTAAGTGCCTCGATCCAGCCGCTGAAAAAATCCGCCGCGTTCGCCTACGCTACAACGATGCTCGATCACCGTCGGCAACCAAGCTTTGTAACGATCATTGAAACCCGGAATCAGTTCACTCGACCAATCTTTCAAATTTGCCAAGTCGACCCACACTTCGACAACCGGGTTGCGAGACCAGAGATTCGGACCGCGCAAAAACATCATACGGCGAAAATGAAGCGCTGGATGATCGGGATCGATTGGCGGCGGGAACTGCATGGAGCTCTGTCTACTGAGGAGGGAGTGAATCGCGAGATTATAATCAGGTTATGCCTCGCAATGCTAATGCGATTCACGACGGAAGAGCCCGAAACAACTAGGGTTTCAACACCAATTTTCCGGCCAAACTACTTTGCTTGTGAACGGTATGCCTTTCCTGCAAGCGATGCGCTTCAGCGGCTTCGCTGAGCGGCAGCACGCGATCGATCAACGGACGCAACTTGCCAGTCACTAACCAATGGTTGATATCCGACGCGCACGCGCGCTGCTCGTCCGGCGTCGCTTTGAACATTGCAAAGCCGTGTAACGAACATCCTTTCACGTAAAACGGGCCGACCGGAAAAGCGGGTCGCGCGTCACGTCCAGCCATCAAGACCATGCGTCCCCGCTCCGCCAAAACAGCCACCGCCAAATCGAAGTCCGGCTCGCGAAGCGTCTCCCAAAACACGTTCACACCGGTTGGGCACAGCTTCAATAATTGTTCCTTGATGTCGCTGCGCTGATAATCGATCGTATGGTCAGCACCCAGTTGCTTGCACAGTTGAGCCTTCTTTTCGCCGCCGGCGGTTGCAATCACCGTCGCGCCGATCGCTTTGGCCATCTGCAACACCATCGAGCCCACTCCGCCCGAACCACCGCGCACCAACAGCGTCTCGCCGGGCCGCAATTTTGCTTCGCGCAGCAGCCCCAGATGAGCCGTGATGGCTACCAGCGCACAAGCTGCTGCATCTTCATCGCGAACGCCTTCTGGAGTCGGATACAACCAGTCTTTATCCACCGCCGCCAACTCGGAAAAACAACCTTGCCGTCCCATTAAGCCTTGATTGCTGCCCCACACGCGTTGACCAACTTTGAAACTGGATACGTTCGGCCCAACTTCAACTATAGTTCCCGCGAAATCGCAACCGATCACGTACGGTTTCGGCAACTCCCAATAGTTCGCGCCGTTGCGGATGTAAGTATCAATCGGATTGACTGCCACCGCGCCAACTTTGACCAGCACTTGATTCACTTCAAGCGTTGGATCGGGCACTTCGCCGTACTGTATGGTGTCTGCTGGGCCAGTTCGCTCAATGTATGCCGCTTTCACTGCTCTCGCCCTTTGCTGGTGTGTTCGGTCATCAGGTCGCACACCCGATTTTATCGCCGACCATTTCGCTGAGATAGCTACCGCATTCGAATCCGCTGAGAGAAATCATGAGCGTCATAGTTCAAGGAAGCCGCAAGGTTGATGCGCGCGGCGGCCTTAATCTGCTCAAACGGACCTTGCACAGCCAGCAACCCGAGATCGTAAGCTAAGCGATCGGAATGTCCGGGTAATAATACTCGGATGTCCTGCGGAATCGCTCCCGGTCGAAGTTCATTGATCAAGTCAACGATGTTCGTGGTGCAATTATTTGTAAGGGTGTCATAGAATTCCGGTTGCCGCGCTATCTCATTGACTCGCGCGACCGCAGCCACGAACACCTTCTGTACTTGCGGCGGCGTCGCAAGAATTGGATACAAATAGACGTCAACCTTACGCACTTCCGTTCGCAACCGAATCAAATCTTCCTCAGTCCCAACCACGTAAATCAGTTCAAACGCATTCATCGCGCCACCGATCGCTGCGTAGCTCTGCCCCTTTTGCAAACGCGCTTCAACTGAAAACACTAAATGCTCGCCACTCGCCATCCCAAAGCTCAGCATGGTGTGCGCTAGCAACGGAGTTTCCGTGAACGGCACAACAATGAAATCGATCGACCGCACATCGGACAACAGGATTTCACGATCAAAGTGCCGCACATCATAATCGTCCTCTGTGCGATACTCACAATCACGAATGTTATACAGTCGCACGCGATCGCTGCGAATTTCGGCGTAGGGCAAGACCGTCAGATCCGTTCGCCAATCGCGTTGATGCGAGGCCTGCGCTTTCTCTGGAAACGAAAAATCGATCGTTCGCTTTCGAACCGCTGCAAACTTGGCTTGCCACTTACCGCTCGGGCGATCTTCTTCCATCGGATCGCTTCGTCGCGAAAACACATTGCAGCCAACTACCCACATCAAACCTGTGAGGGCAATGAGAATTTGCAGTTGTCGGAAATTTGGCAAGTCGCGTCGCATACTTCGCTGGTCCTTGACCGAACCGATAGCAAAATACCGCCACCCAGCCAAGATCGCTCGTTATGCTAGCTACGCCGGTATGCTTAGCCCGAGAGAATACAGCGCCGCGCTGACTGCCTAAAACTGCTTAAGTAGTATCAGCTCGCGGTCGCGATGGTCGCCGACTAAGAACTCGTATTCGCCGATGATTTTGAAATCAAAGCTCGCATAAAACGCCAACGCTTTCTGATTCTCCGACCAACAACTGACGTAAGCGTCCTGCACGCTTCGCAGGCCACACAGCTCGAAGAATGCGTGCATGAACTTTGAACCGATTCCGCAGCGATGAAGATCGCGATCGACGTAAAGTTGCCGCAACTCCAGCGCGCGACGCTCGCCAACTTCGATCGGAACCTTTACCTGCCCCGCTTTGCAGTAGCCGACAAACCGAAGCTCGTCGCCTCCGACCGCACTCCCCTGCCCTGCTGCTTCCGCGATCCAAAATTCGCAACCAGCATCCCAGTCATAAGCCACACCGGCTGGCGAGTGAACTTGCGTCAGAAAGGCTTGCAAGTCTTCAGCACTGTACAAGCCGTCGAAGGTCTGTTGAAAAAGGCGGCTGCCCAAATCAGCCAGCTTTAGAATCTCACTGCGAAGTGGTTTGCGAATCTCAAAAGATAACGCCACGTACAACTCCGCAGAAAAACGTCACAGGCCTCGCACACTAGCCATTGGGCGCTAGCCCCGGTTTCTGTTGCACGAACCGCGGCGAACGCCGTGCGGCTAATGCTTTTCGAACAGGCACTAAGGAATCAAAGCCGCTGCACCTGTTACAAAGCCCGCTTGAGCCGCAGCCCCACGCAGACTGAACGGGAACGGTTGAATCATATACGGAGCACAATTGCCAGGACGATAATAACCGAGTGCATATTGGCATTCACCCGGCGGATGAATTCCCATTTTGTAAGGCAGAATCAACGCGTTGCCAAAGAAGTGAGCCGAACTCAACAGCGGCTGCAACACTGGTCCGACCTCATGACCATAGCGTTCCAATTGAACATCTTCGAAATACAGCGGCTTGTGACACAGCCCCGAAGCTTTCCATTCAACCGCACTCGGAACGAACTGACGACCTGCGTAAGACTCGTAACCGATTCCGCAACGCAACGGTAGATTCCACGCTTCAGCCACGTAAGCGACATCAATGTCACTCAGATCACGTAGAGGAATCGTCTGCTCGCGACCATTCACATCGAGCACCACGCGATCGTCTCGCAAATCAATCATCCGCCCCGAAGCCACAATCGTGCCGGTATAGTCCGTCCACTCACGCACGGGTGCCGAAGCTGCGAAATCTAAGCGTTGCTGATTGCCTTCTTCACGCGATCGCAATCCTCCGAATTGTGGTGACACATCCAGGCTAATGTCCGTCACTCGCAATTCACGCACGCGTTCTCGCAAGTCATTGCATGATGTCGTATTTGCATCTCTGTTGCGTTTAGGCATCTTCAGGTCTTCCTGAGCATCTTCAGCCTGCGCATTGTCGCGATCATTAACATCGCCTGCACTCGGCGCACGATCTCGGTCGCCGAACGGATCCGTCTTTGAAGGCGTGCGATCAAACGGACTCGGATCTTGCTGAGCCCCGTTGCGGAAGCTGTTAGGCGGAACCGCCTCCGGCTCGACAAGCTCTCTCGGTACCGGCGCGGGTTCGACGTTCGCTGCTGGATCTTGTAATGATCCTTGCGCTGGCGGGAAAGCTGGAAGATCGTTTGGCAGATTACTCTGCCCACTGTTCGAAGGCAGCGGCGGAAGGTCATTACCAGGCAAGCGTGGCGCGCTATCACCAAACGGATCGTTCAGCGGATTCACCTCACCCGATTGCTGCTGGTAATTCGCGACACGAACCGCTTGCTCACGTCGCAGTGGATTCGCCGCCCAGTCCGCCGTCGGAACGACAGAGTGGTTCGCCGTGCTTTGTGCAGTTGTGTTGCCTTGCGCCGAAGTCAATTGCACCGCGCGATTGCTTGGAGCACTATGCGTCGATGAACTGAAAGCCGCCTGTGAATTGATCGACTGCGAATTAATCGAGTTGGAGTTTGCAGCGCTCGATGACGCTGGCGCGGGACTGCTCGATACCGACTTCCAACGCAGCGTCACGCCGGCTGGTTGCTGCTGACCGGCAGTTGGACTTGCCTGAGTGTGGCTCGCCTGTGCTGTATTGACTTGAGCCCGCGAAGGACCGCCCAGTGGCCGCGCATCCGATTGACTGGGAATCCGAGTCGGTTGCCAAGCGGGTTGCTGAGCGGATGCAAATGAACTGAGCAGTGCTAAGTCTAAAGAAGCAGCAGCACAAAACGCACCGCCAAGCAGCGCTGACTTGACCGCACCGCTGAGCCACGATTGGCTCCGCGTTTCAGTTGCCGTCGTTTTGCGACGAATACTCTTGGCTGTAGTTAGGTGCTTCTTGCGTAATGGCAATGTCATGGGGATGGTTCTCTCTGACACTCGCTGGCGAGATCTTTATGAACCTCGCTTCCTTACGAAGTTCATCTATATTCTTCGTGCCGCAGTATCCCATTCCAGCTCGCAGACCACCTACCAACTGGTAAGCAAAATCTGACAAAGCCCCTTTGAATGGGACGCGACCTTCAACGCCTTCCGGAACGAGCTTTAACAAGTTTTCGTTGCCGGATTGGCGATATCTTTCGCTTGAACCTTTAATCATCGCGCCCAGGGATCCCATGCCTCGGTAAACTTTAAAAGTTCGACCTTGATATAGAATCGTTCGTCCTGGACTCTCCGCTAAACCAGCAAACAAGCCACCAATCATCACCGCGCTCGCACCAGCCGCAATGGCTTTGGTGACGTCGCCGCTGTAGCGAATACCGCCATCAGCGATGATTGGAACTCCTGCTGCTTCAGCCGCCTTACTCGCGTTGTAAATCGCCGTGATCTGAGGCACACCAACTCCGGAGATGACGCGTGTCGTGCAAATCGAACCAGGCCCGATTCCCACCTTCACTGCATCCGCACCGGCTTCGATCAAGTCGCGGCAGCCTTCGAAGGTCGCCACGTTACCGGCCACCACATCGATCGTCCAACGCTTCTTAATCTGCTTGACAGTCTCAATCACGTTCAGTGAATGACCATGAGCGCTGTCGACCACCAGGAGGTCGACGCCATGACCAATCAACTGCTCGGCTCGATCGAAATCGAACACTCCCACCGCCGCACCGACTCGCAACCGACCCCCATGGTCTTTGCAGGCATTGGGATAGCGGTTCATCATGTCAATGTCTTTGATGGTGATGAGCCCTGTCAGTTTGTATTCATCGTCCACCAGTAAAAGTTTCTCTACCTTTTTATCCGTTAAAATCTTCTCAGCTTGCTCAAGCGTTACAGCTCCTGTGGCGGTGACCAGATTTTCCCGAGTCATCACGTTTTTGATTGGAGTTACGGCCTGCTCCAGAAACCGCAGGTCGCGCCGCGTGATAATGCCAGCTAACCGTCCATCGCGTTCGACGATCGGCACGCCCGAGACATTTTGCTGGTCCATCAGTTCCCGTGCCTTGGAAACATCATCTTCCGGATGCAGCGTCACCGGATCCGGAATGATGCCATTAGCGCTCCGTTTGACCTTGGTGACTTCTTCCATCTGAGCTTCGATGGACATGTTCTTGTGGATCACGCCCAAACCACCCACTTTGGCCAGCGCGATCGCCATTTCGCTTTCCGTGACCGTATCCATCGGGCTAGACAGCAAAGGCACTTTCAGACGGATGTTTTTCGTCAATTGCGTAGAAACATCCACTTCAGCCGGCATGAACGAGCTGTAACGCGGTTCGAGTAGCACATCGTCAAAAGTGATGCCGCTATAAGCCAGTTTGTCATCCACGGCGGTGAACCTATTCTGTGGTCAGCTGCATTTGTCGCCATAGTCGCCTTTCGCTCCGCGAAAGTAGCGGAAAGTAGCGGAAAGTAGCGTCAGGATCGCTTTTTCCGATTCCCAACGAACTCCCCGCAGGCGACCAGAAATGCAAGAGGGGGTTTTCAGGTAAACCCCGAATTATGCCCCTTCACCCACTTTTCCGCAATCGGCATCAACTTCAGGGGCGTTGGTAACTGACTCGGCCACGATGCAAACACGGGTCCGGTCGCTGAAAAGAACGTCTTTCAAAGTTTCGATCACGCGCGGTGGTACCCTGCACCCGCGAGCTAGAACATTGCGTAGCTTCCAAACTGTCTATCCTTTACACGTTTGGAATTTTATCAACTATGGTCATGACGCTATTCCAAGCCTGCTCAAATGGTATGAAATCATCAGGCACTTGCTTCAGCATACGTTTTTCATACTCGTAAGATGCCATACTACGAACTTCGATGTCAAACTCGCGTCGGTCAGGGACTATGCCGCGAGCCCTGCTCTTGAGTGCAAAGTAGTAGTAGACTTTTTCGAAGTCGATTGAGTTGCCAAAGTCGCGGCTAATACGGGCAAGATCGTATGCGTCTTGCGCTCGATGCCGATTTCTTATTTTTTGTTGCAGCAACGATCGAAGCTTCTCAGCAATGATGTCTTCTAACGAGCAAACCATTAGCGTGTAAGGCTCAGATGCAAGAGGCCGAAATTCCTGAAAGGCACAAACGAGATCGTTCAGTGATATCTCAAGATTCACAACTTGAGGATTCGGCTTAGGGCTTTCAAAGCTTTTATAAACTCGATCAGCGGTATAGGCATAAGCAATCGTAATGCAGTAAGTCGGCATCGTTCCCTCTCGCGGCTTACGTTCGATCTTCTGGCACTTAAGCTTAAGCGAAAATCGGCCCGCGTTGCGGAATGCTCCATTCAAAGTTCTCGCTATGAAATCTGCGTCATCAAGGAAATCCCCAAATGCGGTAAAATCCAGGTCTACGGTTGAGCGTGGATTACCGTAAAAGAATCGAAGCGCATTTCCCCCTTTAAAAGCAACGATTGCCCGCAGTGTAGGACTCATAGATATGCAGCTAAGTACAGAGTACCCCGCATAACGTAATCTTCCCTCGTGCGCAGGTAGTCGACTTGCCTTACAAAAGGCGTCTATATCTTGCGCAGAACCGGTGAAGTTGAAATTGCTCACTTACAATCCTTGAGAAGAGCCAACTCCGTTTCTGTTGCATTTATTGACAAGCTCCAGCGTTCTGAAAACGTCGACGAAAATGCTCTTGGAGCAACCAACTTGGCACTGCTGCCTCGCGTTGCTGAAGCGGCCCAATCTTCAAATTGTGGGTGGCTAAAGTCCAACGCTTCAAGCACGAAGCCCAATCTCTGCTTGAGTAGATTGATTCCCAATGCGTTGGCGTATTCGATAATTCGATCCAATCGAATCGATTGCCTTGCTTTCTGCCAAGCTTCGAGCGCTGCACTAACCCCGCCGCAATTTTCCGGAAATCGCAAACTGTCAATCAATGTCCGCTCTAAGTCTGAAACGTAAACTGGGAGCCCTTCAATCCTTCCGACCTGAATTCCAATTGAACACTGCGACTGTCCCCAGCGAACGTTCCGCTCGCCGATGGCAGTTGGTGTTCGACTCGGTGGCGATAGTTCGCTATCCCAATCGTCTGGAGTTGTACCGACGGGAGTTAGCGACATCTTGGGAACAGATACAAATTGCAGTTCAAGAGGGAGTTCGTAGGTCAAATTGTGATATGCAAGGGCATTTACGTAAGACAAGTACGAACTCGGATTGCACTCTTGAGCGATCGCCTCGTCTGGGCAAGGAAGACTCTTTGCAAATGGCACATTTACGCGATAGATCCCCTGACACGACGGAATGGTCGCTAGCTCGTGCCGTTGTAGCATGCCAGAAATCTGCTTAGCCACCGATCGAGCATCAGTTGCGCACGGGTTGTCCAGGCTATATCGTTGCATCAACACGCGTATTCGCCAATCGGCAACGACGGTTCGCCTATCGTCTCCAAGCGAGTAAAGTAGCGACTGAGCGACACTTTTTGTCATCTGGACCAACACATTGTTTAATGCATATAGATAATGTCCTTAGGACATTATCATATATGCTTGACCTCTGTCAACACTCAATCAGGCTCTTTTCGTCATGAAAACCAAAAATGCGCAAGTCGTCTACCAGATGCAAGTTAGAGAGGGAATATAGCGTTGACACATTCCAAAACAAATGCATGTGCCTTATCAATTCGGCAATACACCCCTACTGGGGTGCATTGTTTCGTGGCCTTCACCACACTTAGTCAAGTTTGCAACGTCATTCTTGACAGTCGAGCAATGCGCTACCCAGAGAACACTCGCGACGCCAACGCGTGGAAACAACGAGAAGCCTTAAAACGGCGAATATGACCAAGAGGCCATTCTGTTGTCCAGAGCGTTGAAAGTTGCACGGCCAGTTGTTTGTTAACTCCTGGGCCCGCGATTGCTGAGAGGCGATGACTATTGCAGGAATGTTGGTCCCAAACAATGGAAAGCTCGATGCCCCAGCGAAAATAGAAGTCGATGTCGAGCAAGGCGATCAATGCACGCCTCCGGGAAGTTGCTGAGTTAAGAAAACTAGGGCTGTCGATTGCAGAAGCCAAACAGATTCCGCCTGTTGTAACCACTGCGTCTGCAAGCGCGGCCACTCTCGCAACAAGATCACTAACGCTCGTAATCTTTAGCAAGTTCAGGACGGAACGGTCAAAAGAGGATCTCTAACAGCTTCCGCTAGATTCAAGAACGAAGATCGATGGCTCGACACGCTACGGTTGATAGGCTGCGTCGGGCCGGCTGCTTTCCGGCTGAAGGCGATTGTGCTGGCTGTCATCGGCTAGAGCTGATCCGACCTCGATAGGCTCTAGATGTTTGATGTCGGTTCGCGCAAGCGTTATGTCTTCTTCAACCTTAAAGCTACGGATTGCCGTGTTCTTGAACATGGGGCGCAAGAACGGGAAGAGTTTGGCGATAGGAATGGTTGTTTCTACTCGCCCTACGGCTGATGCATCTGATAAGACGATATCATCGTCATCCACTTCCTTAACCACCCCCTCAAAGGTACGGTAAGTTGTCGCAGAGTCGACGAGTTCAACTCGGCAGCGGCGCCCGAGTAAATCGGCGGACACAGAATAAATCTCTGGAGCAGGTTCAATTGCAGCGGGTTCAGTTGCGGGGGGTTCAGTTGCGGGGGGTTCAGTTGCAGCGGGGAGTGCTCCGGTAGGTTGCGCGTGAAATCTGCAGCCAATACACCCCAAGCAGATCATAGCGATCACAGGAAACATCTTGGCCATCGATCACTCCGTTGAATACCAATGCGTGAGCTTCCAACTAGCTCGTCGGGTATAGTGTTTTTCCCGATAGGGGTAAATGGCAGTTTTTTCCGGAATCCTCAAGCTGGAAGCGAGTTCGCCCATCGCTGAATGGCAACAGGCCGACTATTGATACGCCATCGCGGCGCACACGTTTGCAAAGCAAGATCGGCTGCGCACCGCCGAATAAATCGGCTCTTGCCAAGACGTCGCCGACCTTGGCAAGTAACCAAGCAACTTGTCTTTTGCTAAGCAGTCGCTGGAACAAGCCTTTGCTTTATCTGCCAAGGCACTAGCAATCTGGATTCGTGAGCGGTTACAATTTGGCGGCTCACAAGAAAATGAATTGAGAGCTGGGTAGTGAAACTAGAGAGGATAAAAACCAATTCTTGCTGATAGTAAGAATGAAATCGAGCTATTGTGAATCGCATCGAGGCGAAGCGAACACACAGCAGCTCACTGGATGGTCAAGTAGCGTGCCGGGGGGGCGGTCGACTACTAATTTATGCCAGTACTTGGGAGCCAAACCATGCCACGACGTTCAAGTGCCGCGTTTACCGTAATCGAACTGCTGGTCGTTGTTTCCATCATTGGTATTTTGGCAGCGCTACTTCTGCCCGCCGTTAATCGTGCACGTGAAGCCGCCCGCTCGGCGACTTGCAAAAATAATCTCAGGCAGATATTTATCGGTCTTCAAGTCAATTCACAGTCGAATCCAGATTCTGCTATATGCTCTGGCGCATTCGATCACGGGCGCGATGGCTGCATGGATCGTTGGAGCTGGGTTGCAGACGTTATCAACAACGGCTCGGCCAGCCCTGAGGTGATGATCTGCCCAAGTTCGCCGCTGGTGGGCTCGGAAAAGTTGCTCGATGCACATAGCGTGGTTATGAGCGGCTTGGTCGCAACGGGATTGCCAACGACCGATACGCTGGACCGCTTAATCGGAAACTATCGTTTGAGATACTTGGATGGGTTCTGTGGCGCATCGTCGTTGGGGAGTTTCGTCGGAACGGCCCCTGCGCCAACTGGTTTTGCTCGGACCGCACCGCTCTCAACCGCGCGAGCGAACGTCATCGCCAAACATTTTGTTGAACAAGGCTACAATACCAACTATGCATCGAGTTGGTTTTTGGTTAGAACCGGTCCTCGCGTTCAACATCGCACTTCGGACAACTCAATACGTACCAACGGCCAAGCGGCACAAAAGGGGCTGAAGGGACTACACAGTACGCTCGGTCCATTGAAGCAGAGAGTGCTCGATAACTCTAATCGTGTAAGCTCGGTAATCCCATTGCTGGCCGATGCAGGTCCCGGCGATTTTGATGAGGCGATATCCGCCGTCCCCTTCATTCTTAGAGACGACTTGTCTGACACAAATGGTCCGGGCAAAGAGCTTATTCAGGCAGGGCAATTGCTTGCTCGGTCTGTTGGCGATGGACCTGCCTTCTACCGCAGCTCTGATAGAACTGTCGCACGTATCGCTTCTAACGACGGACTTTTGACTCCGCAATGGGAACTGGAAAAGCGCGGCGAAAGCGCCACAAGGCCAACCGGCAGTGGTGGGAACTTTTTGTACCTGCAATCCACAAACCACTGGTCAGTAACTCACGGTGGACATACGCTCAACATGTTGATGGGCGATGGATCTGTTCAAACCTTTGAAGACTCCAATCGTGACGGATTCATTAACCCGGGCTTTCCTGTTCCAACTACATTGACTGACACGCAATTCGCTCGGACAGGCTATCGTGATGACACCGTCGAGTTGCCCCCGTACAAATGCTTTAGCGGCGTGTTCTTAGATCCGAATTTTATCCAGCATCCGGAATGAGAGTTTCGAGATACACACGGCCAGAAATTGGTACCGCAGGAATGTCGAGCTTTACGCAGCAGTGAAGCCATATCGAATCAGGCAACGACCAGCTCTGCGATCAACTTGAAGAACGCCCGGTACGATATGCCTCGGGAATCCACTGCGATAAGTTCAACTTCTGCGTAATGAGCGGATCGGTTTCTGTCGCGCAGTAGCAGCCTGCAAGGGTTGACATTCATCACATGCCCTAATAGCGTAGGCTTTCCGAGAATTTTCTGACATCGATTATGCCAGCCACCTCAATCGGCCCGGCAGCTACCGCATTGAAATCGTGGACGAGACCGACCTTAATCAGCCTTCAACAAATGCACCTGCTACAGAAGGCGCCGCTCATGACGAAACGGTATTCTTCTCGTCACTGCAGACGTTGCTCGATCGAGCTGGTTCGTCCGGCTTCCTGCCTCCAGGTGTGCCGCAACAAATCGGCCGCTATCGACTAAACCGATTCATTGGCGGTGGCGGATTCGGATTGGTATTCGAAGCTGAAAATTCGATCCTGCAACGCCGAGTTGCCATCAAACTGCCCAAAGCAGACCTTGTTGCAGCTCCTGAGATGCTGAAGTGCTTCCTAGCTGAAGCGCGCGCAGCGGCCAATCTGCATCACCCAGGGATTCTGAATCCGCTAGATGCCGACATCATCGAGTACCAACCTTATATCGCCTACCCGTATTGTCCCGGCCCGAACTTGGAGCAGTGGATACTCGAGCAACAAGGTTTCATTCCCGCGCGCTTGGCCGCCGAGATTGTCTTGTCCCTTGTCGAAGCGGTTGCGTTCAGCCACGAGGCGGGCGTGTTGCATCGCGATATTAAACCAGCCAACATTTTGCTGTTCCCCGCACCAGACCGATCCGAGGAATTTCCCTATCGAGTGACGCTCACTGACTTCGGACTAGCTAAAGCTGCAACGCTGGATTCTCAACTTTCTTCAACCAGCATTCTCAGTGGAACCGTGCTCTATCTTGCGCCTGAGCAAGTTAGTCGATACGCTGCGGCGGCGTGCACGACTGACATTTACTCGATTGGCGTCGTGCTTTACGAACTGCTGACATTGAAAAGACCATTCGAAAGTGACAACCTTTTAGACTTGCTGAAGAAGATCAGTGACGATCTACCCACGAAAGCGGTAACTCTAAACAGAGATATCCCGCACGATCTCAATGCAGTCTGCATGAAGTGCCTCGAGAAGCAGCCCACGCACCGCTATGCGTCAGCAACAAAACTGGCCGATGACCTGCGACGTTTTCTGCAAGGGCAAGCAGTACGTGCTAAACCCAAAACTCTGCCGCAGAGAGCCGTGATTTGGTTACGTGCCCCTGTGCGAAAACGAGAGTTGGGAACCGTCTCAATAGTGCTAGCCGTTTTCGTTACGCTTTGGACGGTCGTCTGTTTCACTGCTTTACGTTTGCTCGGAGAAATTGATTTTAGCGTCGCGTATGCATTCAAGAACACGCTCGCACTCACTGTAACAGTCGCTGTCCCCTTGGCCTTAGCGGGACGTGGACTTAGCCGAGGCTCCCGCGCCGCTGCAGTCATCGGTTTCGTCTCATCAGTCAACGGCGCAATCGTCTCGCTCCTCGCGTTCAGTCGCTACCCGATCGCGTTCCCCGAGCTCTATGGACCTAACCCTATCGCGCGCACAGCAGTGTTTACGCTGCTGGCAACTGCTTTCCTCAGCCTGGCCACCATGTACGCGGCGCTCCTAGTGACCTGGGATCGAAAAGCAAACTGAGCCGGTTCGTTGGCATATGCATGCCGACAGTGAACTTCACCACGTTGGTCCGGGCGAAGCTTCAAGGCTCTTATGCAAAAGCGCTTCGCATTGAGTGTGAGATAGGTAATGGGAAGCATGATCTAAAGCGGAGTGACTTCGCTTGCGGCTTTCGCATAAACGAATCGCAAGCATGGTTACTGTATAGCAAGGTAGCCAAGCAAGCAGAGTTCCCACGTGACTGCTGTCGCGCAATGAATTGCAAAAATGGCGGATGTACCGCCAAACACTGAAACGAGCGCCATCGTTCTTGAGCGCGCGAAGCATAATCAAGCGGCACTACGCCATTCACAAGCTTTAGAGTATCAGGCTCTGCCGTTGGAGAACCGTTGGCGATTGCGCTGACGCAAAGCCGCCGACTACTCGTCTCATTAATTTACTCGGATTCAACTCGAAGTAGTTGAAGACACGTGCTCCCTGCTTGCCAAGTTTGTGTTTGCTGAATTAATAGTTTCACTCCTCTAATCAACGTTTTCGATTTTCCAAGGAACATTACGGTATGGTTATGAAACTCCGTCGCAACGGTTTTACTTTGGTCGAGTTACTAGTAGTTATCGCTATCATCGGCATCTTAGTAGGACTCCTATTGCCCGCCGTTCAAGCTGCACGTGAAGCAGCTCGCAGAATGCAGTGTCAGAATAACATTCGCCAAATGGGACTATCGGCACACAATTTTGAAAGCGCGCGAAAGTACTTTCCGCCAAGGCGAGATTCAAAAGTCTTCCCGACTACGACTGGAGCTTCCATTACTCGTTATTCGGATGCTTCGCCACAGGTGTTTTTGTTGTCATACATCGAACAGGGCAATAAGCTCAATCAGTGGAATCTAAACTACAACGTGAACTCGGATGCGCCGATTGATCCGAGCATCCCGGCGTTAGCTGGAGCGAATGCAGCGGCCCGTGTTGGAGACATCCCCACGTATCTCTGTCCATCAGATCCATCGACCATGACTCAGACCAATGCCGGTCGATCGAACTACATGGTCTCTACCGGTGCCAACGCGGATTACCGTGGCGGTCTTCCAGGCGATGGAATTTTTGCAATGGCAAACCCAGCGGCTGGACAAGTGCTCAAGGGACCGACTCACGCTTCGATTACCGACGGCACAAGCAATACCGCGATGTTCGCTGAAGCCAAGCGAGGCAATTTCAATAGCTCACAAACAGGCATGTACGATCACACCACTTCGTTCGTCGTGTCGACCGCCTACACTGGTCTTCAATTGACAGACGGACG
>JBGSJB010000369.1:0-10839 GCA_041742175.1 Pirellulaceae bacterium | reverse complement strand
GAGACGGTTACAGCTACACACTAGAAGAAGTCGGCCACATCTTCAAAGTGACTCGCGAACGTATTCGCCAAATTGAGGCGAAAGCAGTCCGCAAGCTGCAACAACCCAGCCGCAGCCAAGACCTCGTCGGCTTCCTGGACTAAGCATCATGGTGAGTTAAGCACTGGCCAGCTTCAGGCTACGGAAACTGCACAACCTCGAGTCAACCGTTGGCTCGAGGTTTTTTCGTAGGCCGGAACAAGCGCAGCGCCGTTCCGGCTCTTTCTCTACCTCGCATAACGACCGCATGTTTATCGAGAGGCAATAACTGCCGGAACAGCGCGTTGCTTGTTCCGGCCTACGCCATTCGCCAAATTGAAGCGAAAGCCGTCCGCAAGCTGCAACGCCCCAGCCGCAGCCAAGACCTCGTCGGCTTCTTGGACTAGGCATCCAATCAACTCTCCCCTCGCACCGTTTCGGGGGGGGCGGACGGAAGTCCTAGTAACTGGGGCTTCAGGCAACTCAAGTTGCACAACCTCGAATCAATCTTTGGCTCGAGGTTTTCATTGATTAATGCTATCGCACACCCCCCTGACTTGAGACAGAGAAGCCCCGCTGCAGAAACTGTTTTTAGAAAATGAAAAGAATTCGCTTGCCCCCCCCCCCCTACACTTTTGTTAAAATCCCTCCGCTAGTCGATGATATGGCGATTTACACCGCAATGGACACGCTGGTAACCATCTATGACGATTTTATCCGTAAGAAACAGTTTATTAGCGTTCTTTTGTTTGATTCAAGGGATAGTTTCTGCCCAAGGTAATAATGCTCGCGACATCCTTAAATCTCCAAAGGAAGTGATCGCTGCGTCGGTATCTCCTTCGTCCGATTCAGTTGCCGCACAGCAAGCCATCGTCTTGGATTCGCAACAATTTACCCTGCGTCAGCCCTACGAGGAACTGACCTGTAAGCTTGGTGAATTGCGGGCAGATCGAGACTACGCAGTTGTGCTCGTAATCAAGAACAGCACACAAGGCAACGTAATTATTACTCGCGTGCAAACTTCGTGTGGTTGCGTGGCCGCTACAAGTGAAACAGGCAAAAGCATCGAGCCTGGTACGGAGCTCAAGGTGACTCTTGCAATTTCGCTGAACGACGCGAAAGCGGTTGACCGAGTGGTCTCATTAATTACGGAAGCTGACAACAAGGAATTGGTGTTTGCAACAGTTCGGTTGACGGCGGATGTTATCCAACCCGTCAAGGTCTCGCCGACGACTGTTGTGATTGAAGCGGACGAGGTGAACCGTCGAGTCGAATTTAAGCTGTCATCAATTTTGTCCGACGTATCGCTAAAGAATACTGAGATATTGCTTGTGTCAGATTGGGCCTCAGCTCAGCGTTTGAATGAGAAAACAGATCGCGAAATAATCGCTTCCGTTTTGCTCGAACCCAAGAAGGAAACGGAAGTTACAACGCAGATGTTTGCAAAGTTCTCGTACACGGATAAACACGGACTGCACGTAACCGAGGTTCCGATTTACCTTTCCAGGAAAGCGAAGTTATCAGTTCGCCCCGAGAGTCTGAAGTTTCTTGTGGACGACGCAAACCAGGTCGTGTTGAAACTATTTCTTGTCGGGCAATTCGACGCTTCGGCCGCTACAAAACTTGTGGTTTATCAGTGCGACAAAGAAAAAGTGGTTTTCAAAGAGCCATTGATTTCAACGGAAGTTCGCGCCACGAATGAACGCATTCTTGTTTTTTCTACCCAAATTGCCGCCGACAATATTAAGCAGGCAGAGGGTTTCTTCAAAATCCAGGCAATGAGTGAAAGTGTGTTTGTCCCGTTTCAGTTCGTCAAGGAGTAGTGAAGAATGAGAAGACTCAATTTTTTGTTTTTGCTTATCTTGCTCGCCACATCTGGCGTTGTTCGTGGGGCTGAAGCTGTTGCTGTGCTTTGCGGAAAAATCCTCACGGATACGACTAGCTGCAGGCAATATATGGCGCCGTTCGTTCCGGCTGCGGCCACTTGCAATGGTACGGGAAGGTGTACGGCAGCGGGAAATTGCATTAAAAGAACCAATGTCAGCGATTTGGTTGCTCGCACAATTGGCGACCTAGATACAAAATACAACACGTCAGTCGACGACAGTCTGGCTGGAAAGAAAGTGAAATCAACTCCCAAACCATGCTTTACTACTTACTCATGTAAGTCGACTTGTGAGCTTGTTGGTGGAAGTAATCAATGCGTTCCGTTAAATCAACCGGGAGGTGGCCTGTCGCTCAATCACTACGAAGAAGATGGTGACTGTCCACAACCTCCACAACCTCCGCAACCTCCGCAACCTCCACTGGATCCGCCGGGAGGCACCGTAAACCTGTTGGAGAATTGACATGCGACCTGTACTTTTGCAGGTCGCACGGCAAGGTGATCGGATTTTGAGTCGACTGGAGCCGAGCATGTATCGAATACGCCATCTAATTTTTGTTTCCGCTGTCTCACTCATTGCTGTACCCGCACGCGCACAAAACAGCGGAAGTGAGAGAGGCACGAGAAGCAATCTGGAGAAGGTCGAAGCTGCATCGCTTGAGTTTCCGGCGCAGCATGCACAGATGTGTCGCTATCTGGCCGTCGTCACTGGAGAGACAGACACCACTGAGGACGGTTCCGGCAACTTTAGTGACTTTGACTATGTTTTTGCATTCTCACAAGGGAAGAATAGCAGAGCCGATAAAAAGCGAGTTGAGCTTCAAACGGACTTCCAATTTGCGGATGGAACGACACATGCGCTAAACGAACGACAATTAAAAGTTGAGAGCCATTATTGGATCGAACGTGGTGGCAATGCTCGCGACTACTTTGACAAAAAGCCAGAAGAGCGGCAGTCGCCAGTGATAGCTTGGGATCCGTTTTCAATGCCCATCAACTACTGGGCATCGCTTCGAGTTGCGGATGGCTCAAGTTACCGCGGAGTTGTTTCGCACATTATGCCACCTGGACGAATGTTTGATGCAGAAATTGATGGATTAGATCGGCGCATCGGTCGGTGGCGCCAAGGAAAAGACGAAGAACTTGGTTACGCAGAGGTAGTTTTCGATCCCAAATATGGCGAAATGCCAACCGAGATGCGAATTAGAACGCTAAAAGCTCGAGTAAAAACCGTTGATCCAAAGAACTTAATCAAGTGCACGACGCTTTATCAGCAAAACGAAACAAAATGGTTTCAGCACGCGAGTGGAAAATACCTTCCTTCTGAAGTGCGTTGTCTCAAGTTTCGCGGTGGCACGAGCGGATGGAAGATTCAAATCGAATGGTGGTTGGACGATGAAGTGCCTGATGAAGTCTTTACTGTAGAAGATCTTCTCAAAGCTCATCTTAAAGCTTCTGTAGTCGATCAGTTGGTCGCCGAACGCAACGAGCAAAAAGCAGTAGCGGAACGTAAAGGCAAGCAAGCCAACGAGAAGAAATGAACCTTGCAGGATTCGGATTGATTTTGTTCATGTCGTGAAGGACTAACAGCATATTCGGTGACTTGCTGCCCGACGGAACCGCTGAAAGCCCAGCCGTTGGCGCTGGTCAAGAGATGCTCCGCGACCGCATCACTCACGTCCTCAAGACGCTGAGCTACCGCGAGCGCGAGATCATCAAACTGCGTTACGGTCTAGGAGACGGTTACAGCTACACACTGGAAGAAGTCGGCCACATCTTCAAAGTGACTCGCGAACGCATTCGCCAAATTGAGGCGAAAGCCGTCCGCAAGCTGCAACAACCCAGCCGCAGCCAAGACCTCGTCGGCTTCTTGGACTAAGCGCCTGTACAACTCTCCCCTCGCCCCGCTGAGGTCGTGCAGTTTTAAAGTCCAATGATTTCAATAGATTATATGCCTGGGTGGCTTAATCCTTACGTTTCTCGATACTAGCAGGCATCATTGCTTGCAATATGACTCAAGAACTAGGCGTTACCCTTCGTGGGATGGCGAACGTAGTCGACGAAACCCCTGAAAAACAGCAACTTTAAAACTGCACGACCTCTGGTGTGGGGAGGGCGGTCAGCAATGGCCGCCCTTACCCGATTTCGCCTCGGTTTACTTCGGCAGCAATACGCCATGATGGTGCGACGTCGAGGTCTTGTAGTTTCCGACATAAATGAGCTTGATTTCCGCCCCGTCTTTTGGAAACTCGCACAACTCAATGTTTCCAGTGTCATATCCCGGGCAAACAACGGCGTCGTTTCCAACTGCGACCCACTTCTTTCCTTCGTCCTTGCCGTTTTTCAGTATTACCCCATCGGCACGAAACGTCCAGGTACGAACTCCAGATGGCATTTCGATGCGATACGATCGTCCGATCAATTTTTCCGCCAATCCAACTTGTCCGGAAGAGGACTTCGTCCGATCCTTCGCTTTTGCTTCAACGACAGGTTTTTCCTTCCCTTTTGTTATAGACTTTTCATTTCCAAGGGATCTCGTGCCGTCTACAATGCGTCGTTCTATCTCACGAATTTCCAAAGCTTTGTCCAAATCTTCGGATGCGATCTGTTTTCGCAAATCCTGAAGTTGTTTTACGGCTTCTTCTTGGGCATTTTTGCGTTGAGCTTCAAAGTCAATTGCAATTGCTTTCAGCTTCGTCTCCAAGTTTGCTACAACCTCTTTCGAGCGTGCCGCAATATCTGGAGCGGCCTCTTGCGCGTATCCGTGCATTGAAAAGATGAACAAGACTGCGATAAACGACGTCGGTAGTTTCATGTGCATTTCTCTCTTGGCGAACGATTCCGTTCACCCAGCCCGCGGAGTGAACGCTTCCATTTCAAAGGCACCCGATCGCGGGCTTGGGTGCACATACTCTTCAGTGGAAATGTGAGTTGCTAAAAGGCATCTCCAACATATTCTCGATTGATCGTCGTCGAGGTGTGCTCGGCGCGACTGTGTTAACACGATTTCTGGATGAGCTGCCATGCGAAATTCAATTCAACTGATACCAGTTTGCGAGTCCTGAGTGTTGCGTTCGATGTAGGCAAAGATCTACTGACTCGGGAGACTCAGCCGAATGACCAATGATTAACGGGCAGTTTGGACAATTCAACTGATGCAATTTTCAAAGTGCTGAAGCAACTGGAACGATTAGCGAAAGAGCAACGTTACGATGAGCTGCGGATCATTTGCGAGTCGACGGGCGCGTATCGAGTCGAACGATCCGAACAAGAGCGATGAGAAAGACTGTCGACCATCCTAGCGGTAGCGAAGATCGGCAAACTGCTGCGACATCGGCTGCTCGATGACCTGTACGCGGAGCTGCGCGAGTTGCATGGCGTTTACAAAGCGGCTGAGGAGTCGCACTACGCCGCTCGAAGCCGCTGATGAAGTGAAGATCACACTCGATAGCGCTGGAGGTGCTTCGGCAAGCGGCGATAGATAGCTCTGACAACTGAGTCGGCTAAAAGCCCATCGCGAACGTGCTTGCAAACGCGCGTACTTTAGTTTTTTCGCGCCATGACTGGCGGGACTAAGAAGAATGTGCCGTCTTGGTTTGGCGAATTGCTCAGTGCAGCGTCGCGAGACAAGCCATAGCGCATTTCATCCACGCGCAAAACGGAATGAACGTCCAGCGGATGGGCCAACGGTTCGATGCCATCCGTTGGCACTGCAGACAATTGCTCGACGAAGTTTACGATGTTGCCAAGTTGCTCAGTGAAAATCGTAATCTCGCTCTCCGAGAACTCGAGTCGCGCGAGTATGGCGACTTTTTTCACGTCTTCCGTTGTTAGCAGCATCGGCGCGTTCTGTTTCCGTTAGCTCTTGCCAGCGGGTAGTGCAAACGGCTTTTGCTTGACGATTTTGCGGATATAGCCGCTGCGGATGCACTGCACGCAAACTCGGAGCGACTTGTGTTCGCCGCTCGGCAGTTGCACTTTGACCGATTGGAGATTTGGGCGGAACTTGCGTCGGGTGATTCCGGTTACTTTCGTACCGACACCACCGAGATACTTGGCTTTACCACGGATCTCGATACTGTTCCCAAACGAGGCAGTTTTGCCGCAAACATCACATTGACGGGCCATCAGTCGGCTCCCCAAACTTATAAAAAACGCTGTTTAAGTTTCTTCATATACTCGCGTCGTCTTCGATCGCGCAACTTGATTGAGGTTCTGGAGTTACGGCTCGTACCGCGACCCGCTATTCTCAATCGAACTGAGGAGTATACACGGTTTTCCATTTCTAACAACGCCAAACGGTAGTGGCAACAGAAATGAACGGTTGGCTGATATTCATGGTTCTTCGAAGAGCAGTATTGCCACCAAGATCGCTACAAAGGCAACAGAACCGGGCGCTTTTCGACTCGAATTGTAGCTGTTTTGCGAGCAAGACTTCCGAATCGCAATAGGGGTAGATATACTGCAAATCCCGCGATCGGGACCTGGCATTGCATCAAACGCGCCAAATCGTTAAGGCGTTTTCACAACCCACATTTGAGAGGGTCAATTAGGTGGCTTCCGGAAAATATTTGTTCACTAGCGAATCAGTCAGCATGGGACACCCCGACAAATTAGCTGATCAGATTTCCGACGGCGTTTTAGATGCAATCTTCGCAGAGGATCCGATGAGTCGCGTAGCTTGCGAGACTCTGGTTACCACCGGACTAGCAATGATTGCTGGCGAAATCACGACGAAAGCGAACGTGAATTTCGCCAAAGTTGTTCGACAAGTTATTCGCGAAGTTGGCTACACCGACGATGAAATGGGCATCTGCGCTGACACCTGTAGCGTCATGGTGGCGATCGGTGAGCAGAGTCCCGACATTGCAATGGGCGTCAACTCCGATGAAGCGGCTGGTAAGGATATCGGAGCTGGCGACCAAGGGCTAATGTTCGGCTTCGCTTGCAATGACACCCCTGAATTGATGCCGCTGCCGATCGCGCTTTCACATCGCATCACCAATCGGTTGACAGAAGCTCGCTTTAAGGGCCAAGTCAATTGGTTGCGTCCGGATAGCAAGAGTCAAGTCACGGTTGAGTATGACGGCTACAAACCTGTTCGTGTCGATACCGTTGTCGTTTCAACTCAGCACGCGCCAACCGTCGACAATGCAACCATCAGGGACTTTGTCATCAACGAAGTCATCAAGTGCTGCGTTCCTGCCGAGTTAGACAAGGGCGATATCAAATACCACATCAATCCGACTGGCAATTTCGTAGTCGGTGGGCCTCAGGGTGACTGTGGTTTGACGGGTCGAAAAATCATCGTGGATACCTACGGTGGTTGGGGCCGTCACGGCGGTGGTGCATTCAGCGGCAAGGATCCAACCAAAGTGGATCGCAGTGCTGCTTACATGGCGCGCCACGTTGCAAAGTGCATCGTCGCGGCTGGACTGGCCGACCGTTGCGAAGTGCAGCTTGCTTATGCTATCGGCGTTTCGGAACCTGTTAGCGTGCATGTGGATACGCAAGGTTCCGGCAAGGTTGACGATAAGAAGATTCAAGATGCGGTTATCAAGACGTTCAGTCTAACGCCAAGTGGCATCATTAAGTACCTCGACCTACGTCGCCCGATCTATCGCAAGACAGCAGCAGGCGGTCACTTCGGTCGCTCCGAACCCGAATTCACTTGGGAAAGCACCGCTAAAGCAGCGGAACTTGCCAAAGCCGCCGGGCTTTAGTGCTAAGCGGCTCGGCTGCGGTTAGTTCGAGTTAGAAACTCGGATGAACTTCAAACAAAACTTCAAAACCTGCGTGCTCTTTCGGTACGCAGGTTTTTTTCTTAACCTGTCGACTTACGTTCGCTAAACTCGCATTGTGAACTCGCACTGTGAAGACTGAAATGTCCAACGCACTCGAACGACTCTGCAGCCTGCCTTACCGTCCTCAATCACCACGCACTTACTCGCCGAATATTGGCTTGATTGGTTGTGGCGGCATTACGCACTATCACCTGAAGGCTTATCAAGCGGCTGGATTTAAAGTCACTGCTCTATGCGATCTGAATCGCGCAAAAGCGTTGCTTCGACAACAGGAGTTCTACCCCGAAGCGGCGGTGTACGAAGATTACCGACAAATGCTCGCCGATGATGCGATCGAAGTCGTCGATATCACAACTCATCCACCCGATCGTCCGCCAATCATCGAAGCGTCGCTGTTGGCCGGCAAGCATGTGCTAAGTCAGAAACCGTTTGTGCTCGATCTAGATGAAGGTGAGCGTCTAATTGAAATTGCGCATAAAGCCGAGCGGAGACTTGTCGTCAACCAAAACGGGCGCTGGGCACCGCACTTCAGTTACGCTCGCCAAGTTGCGAATTCGGGGATTATTGGTGAGGTCTGCGGCGCGCATCTGTCTTGTCATTGGGATCACACCTGGGTCAAAGGGACTGAGTTTGAAAAGATCAAACACTTGATTTTGTACGATTACGCGATTCATTGGTTTGATATCGTGAGATGTGTTTTGCAAGGCAAGAAGGTGAAGCGAGTTTTCGCTTCCACGGCACGCTCGCCTGGTCAACAATTGATGCCCGACCTGCTCGCGCAAGCACTGATCGAATTCGACGATGCTCAAGCGACACTCGCTTTTGACGCGAGCGTGCCTGCGGGTTCGCAAGAACGCACGTTCCTCTCTGGCACGGCGGGTAGTCTCTACAGCGTCGGTTCGGGCAACCAAGAACAACAACTCACAGTGAATCTTGCGACTGGCCAGTGGACACCAAAACTCGTTGGCAAATGGTTTCCAGATGGTTTTCACGGCACCATGGGCGAACTGCTGTGCGCGATCGAAGACAATCGTCCCTCTTCGATTGATGCCGAAGACAACCTGCGCAGTCTGGAACTTTGTTTCTCTGCGATCCATAGTGCTGAAACGAATCAACCTGTCGCGCCAGGAGCAATTCGAAAGCTTCCAACTTAGGCGTGGGCGATGCATGTACTTTTTTTTGCACCAAAATTTTCCAGCTCAGTTCGGGCAGATCGCTGTCTACTTGGCTCAGCGTCATCGCTATCACTGTACTTTCGTCAGTGAAAAGAAAGTCGCGAATTCTCCCGAGATTGAGCACATTCAGTTCCCTTCAGTGGGCGGCGCAACGCAACTCACTCATCACTGTAGCCGAACGTTCGAGAACCAAGTCTGGCGATCACATGCGGTCTTCGAAACTTTGCAAAAACGGACCGACGTTCGACCAGATCTAATTGTCGCCCACAGCGGCTTTGTCTCGTCACTATTCTTGCGGGAACTCTATCCCAATACGCCACAGATCAACTACTTCGAATACTTTTACCACGCCGTCGGTAGCGATATGGATTTTCGACACGACTTGCCGCCACCACCGGAACTGGATCGGCTGCGACTACGAACTCGAAACGCACAACTACTACTGGATCTGCACAACTGCGATGCGGGGTATGTTCCAACCGAATTCCAACGCGCGCAACTGCCACACGAGTTTCAGTATAAGTTGAACACGATCTTTGATGGAATCGATCATCGTTTCTGGCACCTGATCAGCAATCCGCAGCGCGTCTTCAATGGCCTGCAGATTCCTGAGGGTGTAAAGCTGTTGACCTATGTTAGCCGCGGTTTCGAAGCGACTCGCGGGTTCGATATTTTTTTGCGAGCCGCCGACCGAATCTGTCGCGAGCGTCAGGACGTCCTGGTCGTGGTGGTCGGAGAGGATCGCATCGCCTACGGTGGAGACGAACGATTTACTGAGGGAAAATCATTCAAAGAGTGGGTAATTGACCGCTATCAACCGGACTTGTCACGCATCCACTTCATCGGCCGCTTGCCTCCATCACAACTCGTGCACCTGCTGTCGCTCTCGGATCTTCACGTTTATCTGACGATTCCGTTTGTACTCAGTTGGTCGCTATTAGACGCTATGAGCTGCGGTGCGTTGATCCTGGGCAGTAACACCGCTCCGGTGCAAGAAGTTGTTCGTGACGGATTGAACGGTCGGCTGTTCGAGTTCTTCGACATCGATTCGCTGGTTTCCAAAGCGATCGAGATGCTGGACAATCCAGCGACTTATTACTCGCTACGTCAGGCTGCTCGCAAGACGATCGAAGACCGTTACACGCTCGACCAATGTCTTCCACAGATGCTGAAGATGTATCAACGCGTTCTGCACTAACGAACGTCGCGGCTACTTTTCCGGCAAAATCGCGTTGTGGTAAATATCTTGAACGTCATCGCATTCGTTCAACATGTTGATGAATTTCTCAAACAGCGGTAGATCGTCAGCACTGATTTCGGTGCGAGACTGTGGCAAGAAAGTAATCTCATCCACTTCCAGTTGCACATCCGGCATCGCTTCAATCAATGCACTTTTCGCCTTAGAAAACTCAGAGGCGGGCGCAAATACGGTGACTTGTCCGCCCTCACATTCAACGTCATTCACATCGACATCCGCTGCCAACATCGTTTCCAGCACTTGTTCACCGTTGTCGCCCTTGAACGATAAGACGGCGAGGTGATCGAAGAAATGCACTACCGCACCCGGTGCACCCATCTTCGAACCAGTCTTCGTAAAGCAGTTGCGAACATCGGTTATCGTGCGATTATTATTGTCCGTCAAACAGTCGATAATCACCGAGCAGCCACCGGGCCCGAACCCCTCGTAACGCGCAGCTACGAAGTCTTCACCACCGGCACCTTTCGCCTTGTCAATCGCTTTTTCAATTACGTGGCTGGGCACCTGATCGCGTTTCGCTTTTTCAATCAAGCTCCGCAAACTTGGATTTGCCGAAGGATCCGCACCGCCATTTTTTGCGACAACGTAAAGCTGCTTGCCATACTTCGAATAGATTTTCGACTTCTGGCCGGCCGTCTTGGCCATCGACTCTTTGCGAACTTCGAAACTTCTGCCCATTACGTTATCTCGATCTCGATT
>JBGSJB010000368.1:0-3628 GCA_041742175.1 Pirellulaceae bacterium | reverse complement strand
CCAAACGCTCAACTGATCCCCACGCGATTCAAGCTCCGAAATGAGTCTATGCCGCCAAACGACACTGAAGAAAATTCGATAGCCAGAAGCCGATTTTGGTTTGGTCTCGCGCTGGTGTTCGTAGCGGTCGCTAGCTGCGTGCAGGTGGCGCGAGATCCGAACTTCACCGCTCTGCCGAAGCCGACCAGCGATGGGCCGATTTATGAGAACTTGGCATATCAACTTTATAGCGGGCGAGGCTTTCAAGTCGACTGGCATGATCCTCAATGGCGAACTCTCTATGAACATGCGGATTCAAACGCATACTCGGTTTATCTGAATGCTCCGCGACAATCGATGCCAATGACTGGCCGACCACCGATGTTCCCAGCGGCGATCGCTTTCTTTTATACGTTGTTCGGTCGCGGTGAGACTGCTTTTGCAATCGTGAGATTGTTTTCAGCGCTGTGCATTGCAGTGGCATGTGCGGTGGCGGTTGCTAATGCCGCTACCGTGATGTCACGATTCGACCAGCTTGGGCGACGGCCGTCATCGTGGGCGATAGTTTGCGGATGTACCGGTTCGATCGTGCTGGCCGCTAGCAATCGCACGCTACACAGTTATGCTGGTGACTTCTTAACTGAGCCGCTGGCATTGTTGCTGACACAGTTGCTGGTCGCGGTGTTACTTGTCGTCAGTCGCAAAGAACGTGATTCCGCAGACGAAACTTTGAAGTCGCGTTGGTTCGTCGTTTCGATCGCACTACTGTTGGCTGCGATGATACTGACACGCTCCCTATTCGTGCTGTGGGTTCCGGGTGTCTGCCTGCTGTTGATGTTGATCGTTCGCTCGAAGCGCAGTTGGCGGTATGCGCTAGCACTGTTCTTGCTAACGATGCTATGCATGTCGCCGTGGTGGGTGCGCAACTGTGTCGTACTCGGACGCGTCATGCCGCTGGGAACGCAGGGGCCGATCACGATGTTGGGCGGCTATTGCGACGAAGCTCTCGCGGCGGGTGGCGATTGGCAACACGCACCGGAACAACGCCTTAGAGACGCGATGCACACAAACCCAGAATTTAGCGCAAAGAAGTCTGACGTGGAGCGTGAGTTGGTGATTGTGGATGAGTCCAAGCGAATGGTTCGTGCATGGATCCGCGAGCATCTTTCTGATTTGCCACGGTTAATTTGGATGCGTGTTGTTACGCATTGGAATCCGTACACAGGTAAGAGTCTGGTTTGGCGACTGTTGATTTTGATCGGAGCGCTCTATCTCGTTATCAAACGCTCTCCAGCGGCTTGGGTATTAGTTGGATTGCCTGCTATGAACACAGTGATCGTAGCTTCGATGTACTCAACGGGCGGTCGTTTCTTGGTACCGTTGTACGGAGTTTTGTTCACGCTGTCTGCGATCGGAATTGCAGTGGTCGTTGAGTTGATGCTTAATGTTGTACGGCGCTGGACTTGGAAGCGAAGTGGCAAAGACTGTGCTACTGCGCTATAATTGACGCGCGTTCAAGTCTCTTTGAAGTCGGTTTCCATAGAACGGATCGTGTTATGAATGCTCAAGGCCGACTGATGATCTTTTTGGTTGCGATGTTGCTAATCGTCGTCGTCGCTGCAGATGCCGTTTGGGCGCAGCGTTCAGACAAGGCGGCGAATGAAGACGTGATACCGCCGGCGCGCACGCGTTACATGGGTCGGCAAATCGCGCAGACAATGAGCTTTCACGGCGCGCCGTGGTTGATTCGTTCCGAGCGCGAAGCGGAGGAGCGTCCGAGCGAAGCCATCGAGCAGCTTGATCTGAAGCCCGGCATGGTGGTCTGCGATCTGGGGTGCGGCAATGGTTACTATTCGTTAACGATGGCCAAGCAAGTGGCGCCAGGCGGTAAGGTGCTGGCAGTTGATATTCAGCCGGAGATGTTGCACTTGCTGGAACTGCGCTGCAAAGAGCTTGGAATCGACAACGTGGAGCCGGTGTTGGGTACGGTGGCCGATCCGAAGTTGCCGCCCGAGTCCGTCGATATGTTGTTGCTGGTCGATGTGTACCATGAGTTTTCGCATCCGCAGCAGATGTTAGCTGGGATTCGCGCGGGTTTAAAACCGAAGGGTTTGATCGCGTTGCTCGAGTATCGCGAAGAGGACCGCACGGTGCCGATCAAGCCGCTGCACAAGATGAGCAAGAAGCAGATTCTCAAAGAGTATGCCGCCAACGGGTTTCGATTGGCGAAGCAGTACGATGGATTGCCATGGCAGCATCTGATGTTCTTTGAAAAAGATCCGAACTGGCAGCCGAGCGTGTCGAGCAAGCCTGAGGATGAGTGACTTTGCCGACTGAGAACTCATCACTTTTGCGAGAACATGCGCTGGCAATCTTCGCTGCTGGTGTGACGGCTGTTACGCCTGAGCGATTGTTTGCGGATAAACTGCGCGTCGAATCGAACATCTTGTCGATCGATGATCGAGTGGTTGTCGAATTGGATCATTACTCGCGGATTGTCGTCGTAGGCGCGGGCAAAGCGGCGGCTGGGATGGCCCGCGAGCTTTATCGGCAGCAGCTTGTTCTTCTGCCGCATCCCGTTATCGGTTGGATCAACGCGCCCGCTGGTTCGTTTCAGCCGAACGACGCTGGACCCACTATTCACTTGCACGAAGCGCGTCCCGCGGGTCTAAACGAACCGACCGAAGCAGCGGTGTTTGGGACTCGAGAGATTCTACAATTGCTGCGCGAATGCAAACCGCGCGACTTGGTGATTGTGCTGCTTTCTGGAGGCGGGTCGGCGTTGTTGGTTGCGCCGTCGGAGGGCTTGAAACTGTCCGACAAACAGGCGGTCGCGCGATCGATTGCAGCGGCGGGAGGAAATATCGAGCAATTGAATTGCGTGCGTCGAGCGCTCAGCGAAGTCAAAGGTGGCGGGCTAGCACGGGCTTGCAGCGCGGGTCGCATGGTGTCGCTGATCGTCTCCGACGTGTTAGATGATTCCTTACAAACGATTGCATCAGGGCCAACTTGCTTGACTTCCGTCCGGGACGAACGCGCAGCCCTGGAGGTGCTGCGTGAATTGAATCTGCACCGTCAGCTTGAATTGCAGAATGCTGTGTCGTTCCTTGAAAAAGCTGCGACAGCGCCCCGTGCGCAACAGAAATCGAACGCGCCGCAAGTGGAGCACGTGATCTTGGCGAACAACGCAACGGCGGTGGATGCTGCCGGCGCGCGGGCGGTCGAACTGGGGTATCGCTACTTGATGCAAAGTGCTCGCAGTTCTGAAGGCGCTGTGCAGGGGTTAGCCTCGCATTTTTGCGGAGCGATTGGTCAGTTGCTAAGCCAACATCAAGTTGACTGCCTGATTAGCGGCGGCGAGCCGACGGTGCGTCTGCCGCCTGCGTCCCAGCGCGGCATCGGCGGCAGAAATCAGCAGCTTGCGTTATCGGTCATGAACGAACTGCATCAAAACGGTTGGCCGCTTGATACCACGCGATTCGCGCGGTCACTTGTGTTTCTCAGTGGCGGCACGGACGGAGAAGACGGACCAACTACTGCGGCTGGTGCGATGTTCGATGCCACGACATTGCAAGCCGCTCTGTCTGCCAACGTGTCGCTTGACGAATACTTGCAACGCGCGGATGCTCATTCGTTCTTTCGTCGATTC
>JBGSJB010000367.1:0-2318 GCA_041742175.1 Pirellulaceae bacterium | reverse complement strand
CGCGTACTGCGAATCTTTCGTCGAGAGGTGCCTGCAGATAGCGTACCCAAGCCGCAAGCCCAAAAATACGCCCCTCAATCCGAAATATTGCACATTATTTCCTGCCACTTCGAGAGTTCACATTCGACGTAGGTCATGCCTTGCGGGCTTCCACCGGCTTTTTTCGATTGGGATAAAGCGTTCGGCACAACTCGCACTTGGTACCGTCACATCCGCGGGCCGTGCAGTGTTCGCGTCCGTAGAAAATAATCTGCAGGTGCAAGAGGTTCCAGCTCTCCTTAGGAAAGGATTTCTTTAGGTCGCTTTCGGTTTGCTGGACGTTCTTGCCCCGACTCAGTCCCCATCGCTGCGCTAAGCGATGAATGTGTGTGTCAACAGGAAAAGCTGGATGGCCAAATGCTTGTGCCATGACAACACTGGCCGTTTTATGTCCAACGCCAGGCAATGCCTCGAGGTCTTCAAAGTTCGCCGGCACTTCTCCCGCGTGGGAATCGCATAGGATCTGCGACAGCTCGCGAATGGCCTGGGACTTGCGTGGGGCAAGTCCCAGACGACGAATGACCGCCAGGATATCTGCCTGTGACTGCCGCGACATGTCCCACGGATTATCCGCCAAGCGCCACAGATCCGGCGTCACCCGGTTGACCATTTTATCGGTGCACTGAGCGCTCAGTAGAACAGCCACAAGTAGGGTGTAAGGATCGACGTGATCCAGCGGAATTGCGGGTTGGGGATAAAGTTCCTGAAGTCGTTGCTGGACGAGCGCAGCGCGAGCCTGTTTATTCATTATGTTCAATATCTGTTCAACATCGTATCGAGAATCAATTCACATCTCCCTGAGCACAACTTCGCAGGCAGCATTGCACCCGCTCGGTTCGGTGAACCAACCGCCCTTAGAGGTTCGATAGTGGCTTGCGGGCTAGCCAGCAGCTATCATGCTTGTAAATTTGTGTTACCAAACTCAACGCGACTTCGCACTATTTATTCCTCTACCCATGGAGATAACACCGTGCCCAAGCAAACACGCCGCAACTTTCTACAAAAATCCGTCGTCGCATCGGCTACAGTCGCCGTCGCAGGTCATGCCAGATTCGTTCACGCTTCCGCCCAGGAACAGACTCAAAACACTTCCCCTAACTCAAAGTTGAATGTAGCCATTGTAGGCGTCAACAGCCGCGGTGGCGAACACATCAACGGTATGTTGGCAAACGGCGATGTTCAGATTACGCATATCTGTGACGTCGACGAAGGCGTTGGTCAACGACGCTGCGAAGGAATCGAGAAGTCGCAAAAAGGTAAGAAACCAGCCTACGAGCGCGACATTCGCAAACTGCTTGAAGACAAATCGATCGACATGATCACGGTCGCCACTCCGAATCACTGGCACGCGCTCGCTGGCGTGTGGGCTATGCAAGCTGGTAAAGATGCCTACATCGAAAAACCCGTTTGCCACAACATCGCCGAAGGCGCCGCGCTGATCGCTACGGCTCGTAAATACAGCCGCATGTGCCAAGTGGGAACGCAATGTCGCAGCAGCAAAGCGGTTCGCGAAGCCATGGAGTTCATTCACAGCGGCGGAATCGGCGAAGTTAAACTCGCTCGTGCGCTCTGTTACAAACGCCGCGCGTCGATCGGCGCTCTCGGCGGCTACGATATCCCCGAACAAGTCGACTTTAATCTCTGGAGCGGTCCAGCTCCCTACACCGATCCGAAACTGACGCGTCCTAAGTTCCACTACGATTGGCATTGGCAACGTCACTACGGCAATGGCGATTCGGGCAACCAAGGCCCGCATCAAACCGACATCGCTCGCTGGGGCTTGGGCGTCGATACGCATCCTTCGTCGATTATCACTTACGGTGGTCGCTTGGGTTACCAAGCTGAACGCAAAGATGAAAAGTACGTTGATGCGGGTGATACCGCCAACACTGAAGTCTCCATCTACGACTTCGGTGACAAGTGCATGGTCTTCGAAACGCGCGGACTCAGCGTTAATGATTCTGCTGACGAAGAGCTGAACCGTTTGTTCGATTCAAAAGAAGGCAATAAAGTAGGCGTCGTGTTCTATGGCTCGAACGGTTACGTGCTACAGAAAGAATACACGCACTGCATCGCTTACGACAAAGACTTCAACATCATCAAGGAGTTCCGCGGCGGTGGCGATCACTTCAAGAACTTCGTCGAAGCGTGCCAGAAACGCGACATGAAGCATCTCAATGCCGACGTTCGCGAAGGCCATTTGTCAGCGGCGATCAGCCACCTCGGCAATATCTCGTACTACCTCGGCGAGAAGAACTTGGTGTCGGTCGCTGATCTTG
>JBGSJB010000366.1:0-4843 GCA_041742175.1 Pirellulaceae bacterium | reverse complement strand
GATCAAGTGAATGATGATTGGCAAAGCGATCAAAGGCAGCGCGAACAGCAGCCAGGGTTGCAGAAAACTCATCGAGTGCTTCGTCCTCTCGCGCGGTTGATCAAGAAATCCGATACCTCTTGTTCGTAAGGTCGGTCGATGGAAACTCGCCGATAATCGACTGACGTAGCCAACACCACCTTGCGAACCTCTTCCAAGTATTCCTTCAGCGCCTGATGGTAACGATCCGCGATCTCGACCGGTTCGGCAAAGATCGCTGTGCCACCTTCCATATCCAAGAATCGAGTTGGCCGTTGAAAAGTAAACCCGAGCTCTTCGGGATCGAGCAGGTGGAACACCGTCACATCGTGCTTGCGAAATCTCAAGTGCTCGAAGCAATCTCGCAGCAGCGCTGGATCGACAAACATATCCGACAGAATGACCACCAGTGCTCGTTGTCGTACGCGCTCGGCCAACTCGTGCAACACCTTCGGCAACTCCGTCTCGCCGCGCGGCACCGCCTTTTCCAAACAATCGAACAGCGTCGACAGATGCGCAGGACTACGCTTCGGCGGAATGTTTTGCACCAAGTCATCCGCTACGCACGCCAGCCCGACTGCATCGCCTTGTTGCACCGCCAGATACCCGAGCGTCGCAGCCACTTGCCGCGCGTACTGCAACTTCGTCGTTCCTACTGAACCAAAGTCCATCGAACCGCTGGTATCCACAACTAGTACCATTCGCAGATTCGTGTCGGCTTCGAACTCTTTCACATAATAGCGATCGGTACGGCCCAGCACTCGCCAATCGAGCCGCCGGAGATCATCGCCTGGAACATACTTGCGATACTCCGCGAACTCGACGCTCGCCCCACGATGCGGACTCGAATGCCGCCCCGACACACTTCCCAACATCGGTTTGCGCGACATCAGCGGCAGCGCACCGAGTCTCGCGAGAATGTGGGGATCGAGGAAACTGCGTTGTTGGCGTTCAGTAGTCAAGCGATGTGTCTCATCAGTTTACGTGTAAGCACGAATAAGTTTCCCGCCCGCCGATTAATTCCAATCCCAGCGCTCAGACTGGTCCGGTGCTCCGATTACGGCGATCCAATTATAGTGAGCCCGCCCGCCTAAGTGGTTCTTTTCAGATTAATTTGCCGGACGCGTCTGCCTACCCGTAGCTTCCTTACCGATTCTTCAGTTCCTTGTAAGCCCACATGCACGCAAGAAAAAACTTTCGAGTGTCAGAAACTGCTAGCTGGCGAAAATTCTCGATGTGCCGTTCCGCTTGATCGATCAAAGTCAGGACTTCAGCTTTCTGAAAACGTTCCGACAAGTCGTAATCAGCCATGTGCCGCTTCTCTTGAAGTTCGACAAACGTGCCGGCAAGATCGGATATTTCAACGGGAATGAGGTAAACGCCACTTGGGTTGCAAGGAAGCCTTTTGGTCAGCGACGACTTGAGCGCGCCTCCGGCGAAACTTGCACATGCGTCTTTCATGGAAGTGTGAACAAATGCACGCGCCAGTACAAAACGATGCTTCCTTTGAGAACTCTGACTGCCTATCTGTACACAACATACTTCGTCAACGAGGTAGTGAAACACGGCGTAGTACGCTGTTGAAACTGCTCGACGGAGGCTTGCTTGGCGCGGCCTTCTGTTGTCAATTTCCGCCAACGATCTGGCGAGGTCGATCAGATCTTTGTGCATGATCAATCCTCGTCTACAGCTTCTGCAATCTCGTCAATCGTGGTTATGAAAGTGTACGGAAACTTACTGATCCCGTGTGCAATCAAGCTATCTCGAATCGCCCTCTTCAAGTCGCCCACCTGCTGGCCGGTAAGCTTCTCGACATCCGTATCCTTGGCAAAAACAACTAACAGTCGGAGTGAATCGTCGCCCGTGGAATCTTCGTACTCTTCCCATTCAATTCTGTCGATGGGCGGGAGGTCTGGTAACTTGAGTGTTTTCAAGTCAAGCGCTTCGTTGGTCCTTTCATCTACCGCCATCTTACCTCTCCTCATTCATTGAACTTCACCTGTCTTCCTAACTATCACTCTAACATTCACGCTCCGCGTTGGTAGCTTCTCGGTTCCGAATTCCGAGTATGATTTACAAGCCATTCGGCTTTCAAGACTTTATCTGCGATTCCTGCGATAGAAGAGGGCGATCCGTGGCCACTCAAAGCAAAACACGTCGTTTTGAACCAGCAGCGACCGATCGCTTATTATCTGGAATCCTGCTGTTCCTCCGGTGCATTCTCTCGTTCTTTCTTTGGACCTCAGCTCTGGTTGCGCAGGAAACGGCTCAGTCGTTAGCCGTCAAATTGCCGATACCCGACAAACTTGTTGTTCTAACTTTCGACGACTCAGCCAAGAGTCATTACACAGTCGTGCGACCAATTCTGCTGAAGTACAATTTCGGCGCGACGTTCTTCATCACCGAAGGCTTTGATTTTCGCAACAACAAACGCGACTACATGACTTGGGATGAGATCGCTGAGTTGCATCGCGATGGTTTTGAGATCGGCAATCACACTCGCGATCATCTCGGCATCAGCGACAAGAACGTACCGAAACTCGCCGAGCAACTGACTGCCATCGCGGATCGCTGCAAAGAGAGCAACATTCCCGCGCCGGTAACTTTTGCGTGGCCCGGCAACGCAACTTCGCTCGATGCTTTTCCGATCTTGAAAGCACACGGAATGCTTTTCGCGCGGCGTGGCGGAGCTCCAGAGTATCCGTATGAAAAAGGACAAGGTTTCGCGTTCCAGCCCGGCGCGGACCATCCGCTGTTGCTGCCCTCAGCCGGCGATGCGCGACCGAACTGGGCGCTCGACGATTTCACGCGCGCCGCCGATCAAGCTCGCGGAGGCAAAGTTGCCATTCTCCAATTTCACGGCGCGCCGGACACGGCCCACAGTTGGGTCAGCACCGCCCAGCAGAACTTCGATGCCTACATGCACTATCTCGCTGCAAACGACTTCAAAGTTATCGCTCTCCGCGATCTCGCCAACTACAGCCGCACGCAAGCCGAACCCGCAGACCCGCTCGCCATCATTCAAGAACGTCAGAAGTCACTCGCTCCGAAGTAATGGTTTTCGTGCAGAAGAATCCAAGCTGAACCGTCTATTCGATTTACTTAATAAGGTATACTCGCACCTGCACGGATCGATGTCCGCAATGTTCGTTCGCGCCCTGAGACAAACTAGCCAGGAAACGGAACGAATATGACACAAAATGCCCGCAAGACCAGTGAATCTCAAGCGATAGAATCAGCCAACCCACCCTCCGCTATGCAACCAACTCGACCTACCGAACTAGCAAGACTCCGGGCAGCTCAGCTAACAATCGAATCGGGAATGTCCCTGACACAAGTATTCGAGGAATGCAATCGCATCCTCGGAGAAACTCTTGATGTCGCGCGTGTGAGTGTTTGGTTGATGTCCGATAGTCGCTCGGCACTGCACTGCGCGGCACTCTACGAGACTCAAACTAAAACGCTTGGCAGAGGAATTGTTCTGCAAGCAGCTGACTATCCGAACTTTTTCGAAGCCTTAAGATCCCGAAAAATAATACCTGCTGAGATGGATTCGCTCGATCCTATGACGAACGAATTGGTGGAGTCTTATCTAAAACCGCTTAACATCGCTTCCACACTTGACGCGCCGCTGTTGATCGCAGGCGAAGTCAGTGGAGTCATATGCTGCGAGCAAGTCGGAACAGCGCGAGAGTGGACAACAGAGGAACGGGATTTTGTCGAATCGATCGCAAACATCGTCGTTACCAAGATACGAGCGGCTGAAGTTCAACAGTTGCGCGAGTTACTCGCCCATTCCGAACGGCTTGTCGCAAAAAGTGAGCACGAAGAGGTTCTTGCACGGATGGCAGTCGGCATTGCACATGATTTCCGCAATATATTAACCGTCGTCCAAAACTGCACTGAGGTCATGACAATGACTGAATCGAGCGTATCGGTACATAAAAGTTGCGAATTGATTAAACAGGCAGTTGATCGTGGCACGCATTTCGTCAAAGAATTGGCTGATTATGGTCGTACCGCTCCGAAGAAACCGTTGGTCATCGATGTCAACGAGCGGATCGATGCGTTCCTACCCATCCTCCGCGGCGCCGTTGAGAAATCGAATCCCTTGCACTTTAACCCGGGTGAAGGCGTCGGCAAAATATTGATTGACCTCAATCACTTTGAGCGTATCTTATTGAACTTAATACTTAACGCTGCAGAAGCAACGCCTGCCGGAGAAAGCATTGCGATCTTAACTAAACGGTTGCGGCGCGACGATCCGCACCGCCCTAGCTGTGCTTGCATCGAAGTCCGTGACCGTGGCCAAGGCATGTCGGAAGAAACAAGGCTGCGACTGTTCGAGCCGTTCTTCACCACAAAACCTGGAGGAACAGGACTCGGGATGCCGATCGTTGCACGTTTCGTCGAACGAGCTGCCGGTACAATCGAAGTTGAAAGTGAGCCCGACCTTGGCACCGCCATCCGGTTGCTTTTCCCAATCGTCAGTTGCTAGTGCTAAGTTGGTCGCTTTTTTCGCAACAATTCGACCAAACCAATTCGCCTGGGGACTACCTGTGAACTCACTTAGACCTGAGAGCCGAACGCTATGCAAAATTCGAGAATGCTGCATAGCGAAAGCCGGGCTTCGGATGTAGATAAGAACGAATTGCAAATCGCGTCAATCGTCATCATTCAAATCGAAAGACCAGCAGCAACATCCTTGGTTCTTCTTGTAACGTCAGGCTTATCCTTCACCGAACTCCGTTACTAGTGCAGCGTCACAGCTTGGAATTAGGGTTGGTAAATTGAGCGTTTTAAGCGAAGCTGATGGGAACCACGG
>JBGSJB010000365.1:0-3617 GCA_041742175.1 Pirellulaceae bacterium | reverse complement strand
GATGAAAGTTGAACTTGGCTGTTCATTCTAGCCATTTCAAGTTAGTCGAGCGCCTCACTCCGTATTCGACTCGGCCAGATCATTTATTCGCAAAGTTCTCCGTAAAAGTTAGCTTCTCCGAGCCACGGTATTGGGGATTGCAACGCCTGTCGCGAAACTGGGGGGGAGCGTTACAATGGGCGTCACGCCGCTTTTCCTCGATAGCTCGCCAGTCGGACTGCGGGCAGCGGCGATGGCGTTCAAAAGTGGAGTATAAAAGCATGTTACGTTTCCTCTTGGTTACAGGATTACTGTTGATGGCTGGTGTTACGGGTGCAGAGCAGCCTGCGAAGGCGAAAGTTACTACTAAAGTTTATTTCGATGTCTCGATCGGCAACGAACCTGCTGGGCGAATTGTTTTCGGCCTATTCGGCGACGATGTGCCTAAGACTGCGGAAAATTTCCGTTGTCTGTGCACCGGTGAAAAAGGTGAAGGCAAGAGCGGCAAGGCTCTGCATTTCAAAGACAGCAATTTTCATCGCGTGATTCCGAACTTCATGCTCCAAGGCGGTGACTTTACACGCGGTGACGGCACCGGCGGCGAAAGCATCTATGGCGAGAAGTTCAAAGATGAATCGTTCAAGTTCGTTCACGACGTGCCAGGCCTGTTGAGCATGGCGAACGCCGGACCGAACACAAACGGTTCGCAGTTCTTCATTACTACCGTGCCGACCGCTTGGCTAAACGGCAAGCACGTTGTTTTCGGTCGCGTACTCGAAGGCATGGATGTGGTCAAGAAGATCGAAGCGCAAGGTAGCGATAGCGGTCGCACACGCGCTGTAATCAAGATCACTGATTCCGGCGAACTGAAGTAAGCCCTGCGAATCGCAATGCGTCTCGCCGCCAGAGATTAACAAGAAACTCTGCGGCGAGTTCGCTCTGGATGCCGCTCCGCTTCGATCCGTTTGCAAGTCATTAATCGTTGTAAGGCAGTTTCAAAGTGATGCCCGATCCCAAATCAACGATTGCGTCCCACGGAGATTATCCGCAAGAACAACTTGCTGCACCGGAGTTGATTGATGCTGAAGTGATCGAAGAAGGGGCGGGTCGAAACCAGCCTGAAATCGCGTCCGAGAAATTCCATTCTCTCGATCCAAACTGGGTGACGACAGAACGTATCGCAGGTTGGATTTTCACCTCGGTGCTGCTTGTCGCGGGGCTGATCGGACTGAGCATTGTGATGTTCAGTTTTGGACTGCTGCACGTTGTTAGCATAATTTGCAGCATCGCATTCTTGCTGATCGCCGCCGGACTTGTTTGGCTTACGCATGTCATGCCGCAAAAAGAGTTCAATCACGCGAGTTGGTGTCTCACTGACAGCGGATTGGAGATTCGTCGCGGAGTTTGGTGGCGGTCGCAGATCAGCGTACCGCTCGCGCGAGTTCAACATACAGATGTGCATCAGGGGCCGTTGCAGCGAAGGTATGGATTGGCGAAGTTGACGGTTCACACGGCTGGGACTGAGAACTCCGCAGTCGAACTCACTGGATTGAACTTCGCAGCCGCTCAGCGTCTTCGCGATGCGTTGATCGAAAATCGTGGTGGCATTGATGGCGTCTGAATCGGAAAATACTTTCCCCGAAGTGCCGTGGCAACGCGTCCGCCCAATTTCGTTGGTCTTCGTGATCATCGCCAAACTGCGTCAATGGATCATTCCGATTGTTGTCGGATTATTCAGCGCACAGCAAGGCAGTTATCTAGTAATCGGTTTGGGCGTGCTGGCTTTCGCAATTTTACTGACCGTTTCGTTGATTCGTTTTTTCACTTTGCAGTTTCGTTTGGCGGGCGGCGAGCTTCAGGTGCGCGAAGGCATTATCTTCCGCAGCAACCGAACCGTGCCCGTCAATCGCATTCAGAACATCGATCTGGTTCAAAACGTCTTGCATCGCATTTTTCGCGTCGCTGAAGTGCGTATCGAGACGGCTTCGGGCAAAGAGCCGGAAGCGGTTCTGCAAGTGCTATCGCTGGCCGACGTCGAGGAGCTGCGATCGCGTGTCTTCGTGCAAGCTGCCGCCAGCGCTGTCGGTGGCGCCGTTAATGCAAACTTAGAATCAGAAGCGTTAAGCGACACCATCGGACGTGACTCCGATAGCAGCTTCGGCTCCGGTCATCAGTTAGACAAACCGCGGCAAGCGTTGCTAGCGCTATCGCTGAAGCAACTCGCGCTCGCTGGATTGGCCAGTGACCGCGGATTGCTGCTGGTACCGATCGCGTTGGGTGGCATGTACGAATTCGGAAGGCTGTTGAAGATCGATGGCGACGCGATTCTGCAGCGAGTGCCGCAAGGATTATCTTCGCAGTACATGGTGATCGCGCTCCTGGTCGGGTTAGTCGTGGCCTACGTCCTGCTGAAAGTGTTCTCAGTCGCTTGGTACGTGATACGGTTCTACGGTTATCAACTGCAAGCGATGGGTGACGACTTGCGCATCGAGTGCGGATTGTTCACGCGTGTTTCCGCAACGATTCCAAAACAGTGCATTCAATTTATCAGCATTCATCGTTCGTGGTTGGGTCGCAAGCTCGCACTGGCTTCGATCCGCATTGAAACGGCTGGTGGTGGCGGCAAAGAGAACGAGAACGCAAGTCAATCGGTGGCGCGTCGTTGGTTCGTCCCAGTCATCTGGGAACATCAAGTTGTTGCGTTGATCGAGCAACTGCGACCTGGAATTCAGTGGACGGAATCGCAGTTTGATTGGCGACCGCTCTCGCCGCGGGCTGGTACACGTCTGCGTCGCTTCGCAGTTATTGCAACTGGGGTGCTTACGCTGGTCGCCGGTTTTGTGTGGAGACCTTGGGGAGCTGCGCTGGGATTGGTGCTGCTGCCGGCGCTACTGTGGGTAGCTTGGCGAGCGGCGAAGTCGATGCGCTACGCGCGCGTCGGTTCGCTGGTGTTGTATCGCAGCGGCGTGATGACTCGCAAAGTCAGCTTTACTTTCAACGACAAAATTCAAACGCTGCGTCTGAGCCAATCGCCGTTCGACAGACGCTGGAAAATGGCTACGTTAACTGTCGACACCGCAGCCGCTGGACCAGCCGAACATCGCATCGAAGTGAAGTACATGGATGTAGAGGTCGCGCGGCATGAGTTCGCTGATCTCAAACGCGTCTCAATCGTTTGACTTCACCAACTTTCGAAAACTCTCGATCGTTCGGTCCGCAGCAACATCAACATTTGGCAGCGGAAACACTTCGGCCGACAAGTAGCCTTCGTAACTGATTTCCCGAAGTGCTGTAACAACAGATTCAGCATCCGTATGTCCGAATCCGATGGCGCGACGATTCGAGTCGGCGAAGTGAACGTGGCCGATTAACGACCCGAATTCGCGCAGCGATTGCGCCATGTCAGCTTCTTCGATGTTCATGTGAAACATGTCCGCCAAGATGCGAACGTTCTTTGCGTTCAACGAATGCAGCCACGCGGCGGTCGTTTGCAAGTCGGTGAAGACGTTGGTTTCATAGCGATTCAGCGGTTCGATCAACAGCGGAACGTTGAAGTGAGCTGCCCGGGCAGCGAGCGATTCGATGGCTAGTGTCAGTTGAGCCATCAGGGATTCGCGTTGTTCGGGGTTGGGAATACG
>JBGSJB010000364.1:0-5160 GCA_041742175.1 Pirellulaceae bacterium | reverse complement strand
AAGCTAACGCTGACTGGGGAAGTCGTTTGGCAGCAGTTTGCGCCGGTGGCTAGCGGCAAGTACGCCGAAGGCGAAGATACCCCGAAAAGCGGCTGGGGCAGGGATCGATTCTTGCCGACCAATTTTGCGTTTCTCCGAGACGGTGGGTTCTTTCTAGCCGATGGTTACGGCGCGTATCAAATTCATCGCTACGATGCAAATGGCAAATGGCTGAGTTGTTTCGGTGGCGTCGGGAAAGGCAAAGGCACCTTTAACACTCCCCATGGCTTGTGGATCGACGAGCGCAACCCTGATCCGGTTCTTGTCGTGACCGATCGCGCTCACAATACTCTGCAGCGCTTTCAACTCGACGGCACTTATGTCGACACCATCGAGGGCTTTGGGTTGCCTGCGAACATCGACACTCATCATGACTTGATGCTGGTTCCGGAACTAGTCGCACGCGTCTCGATTCTCGACAAGCAAAACAACGTTGTCGCTCAGCTCGGGTCGGACGTCGAACGAGTTAGCGCAGACAGCAAGCGCTCGATTCGAGCTGATGAATCAAAGTGGTTGGATGGCAAGTTCGTTCATCCTCATGATGCATGCTTTGACCGCGACGGAAACATCTTCGTCGCCGAGTGGGTTGCGACGGGTCGAATTACCAAACTCGAACGGGTGTAACTGCCGCGCACGCAGCATCGTTTACAGTTGAGTGTTGGCTGAACCCGTTTCGGAACAAGAATTGCCAATGCGTAACGACCTGTGCTTCGTCACAGGAAAATTACGCGCGGTCTTTCATGCGGACATTGATTAGACATGTATGCTTGTTGCGATGGCCGAGACAATGCCGAGACTTTCAAAAGACACAAGACAGCCTCACGCAAAGGCGCTAAGTCGCAAAGAAGTTAACGCAAGCATCTTTGCGCCTTCGCGCCTTTGCGTGAGATATACGGAAGACTTTGATTTCAGTTGCCCCGCTTTTGAGTGCTCCGTGTGCACGGCTTTGGCACGCCCCCCGCCGACAACCACTTAAAAGCTGTACGAGCTCTCCGGTGGTGTGCGGCGGACGGTCAGCGATGGCCGTCCTTACCCGATTTCGTCGCGATTTGTGAAAAAGGGACGATTTCAATTTCCTATTCAGTTCACGAGACGAGAGACTCCACGAAACTTGTGGCAATCAAAGATAACACAACTAGCAGCAAAACAAGTATGACGAAAGCCGGCACGATCAACAGTGAAACAAACGATTCCAAACGTGATCGCTTCTTTTGCCTACAAGGCGATTTACGTTGGCCGCCATTTATTCCTTGAATGAACGAACTGAATGTGTCCCTAACGTCAACTGCTGAGCATGACAACGACCATAAGATCGGTGATTTGAGTACTATTTGTTGGATGCGCGTCGTTCGATCCGTCTCAAAATATACAAGAAAAGGCTCGAATTCCGCTGGCAATTCAGCAGGAAACGGTACGCCGAAGGATCTGTTCAGCCAAGTAAATACTCTTCCATTGAACTCATTGTTGCCATGCACGTCTGAGCTAAGAAGCAATATTCTTTCTATTGGTACAATGCGAAAAACCTGGGATAGTTCCCATTCGAGCCCGCTGCTAGCTGCGAGGCGTACAACTACGACCTGTGCATCCCGTAACAGGGATTCTACGGATTCCTTCCACACATGGTCCTCGACATACAAGCGATCGGCGCCAGGTGTGGCAAGCTTTTCGCCCGGAGAGCCAATCGCGACGAAACGGCCTAGTTTTTTAAATGCCGACCACAACGTTTCTTCCGTCGTAAACCGATCGCGACCAAATAACAGGCCAAAAATCTTAACGGGGTGCCAAAAATTAAAGAACAGAACTGTCTTGAGAAGAGTTGCAGTATCGGAAAACGGCAAATAGATACCATGGTAGAATGCTAGCCACGTGCGCGGTTGCAACGTTCCGCGGCCGTCTGCCGCAAAACTACGAAGATATAAAATGGGTCTTCTTTTATCTCTATTTCTCACGGGATCAAAAGTCCGTGAACCAACCTTGTACCCCAAGGTCAAGAGGAGGAATCCAGGAGAAAGTGCCAGCACGGAAACCATAAAGTTGTTCCGCAGGTCAGGGTTAATTTCGTCAAGTTCCTCAAGCGGAAAGCAAAACATCCAAACGACACCAAATACTCGCATGAACAAACCCAGAAGACGAGACCGAAAGGGCGCCTTATGTTTTAATGCTTGGCGTACGGTAAGTTCATTCATGGAAGATCAGGTTTTGTCGGTTTGTGCTTCATGGTGTCGACGAACGACTCCGTTCACCCAGCCTGCCCGGTGAACGTATCCATTTCAAAAGCACCCGATCGCGGGCTTGGGTGCAACGGTTGGTTCGCGAATTTCATCGGAAATTCGGTCGTGGCCCGGTAACTGGCTTCCGATGTTTTGGTTCGTTGAAAAGGTGACGAAGCAACTCGTCAATGCGAGTCGCATATTCTGCATCATTCCGAAAATCGATGAAAATCAATGAGGACAAGTAGTCAGGAGTTGTTACCTGTCCGTCATCTCGGCGGATGATCGGAATGAACTGTTTAGCAGAATTCATTCGCTCGAAAAACTGTGGCGTGATCAAGCTGGTTTCAGCACCAACACCACTCGAACGCGAGTTTGCTTTCCGCACATAAGTTGGAGTGCATACACAAAGAACTGCGTCCGCATCACGAACGGAGGACTCCATGAATTGAAATCGATCTTGACCAGGTCGCAAGTCGTATTGGTCAAGAATGATTTCAATGCCGTTTGACGCCAAAGCGTCTGCAAGTTCTCGTGTCCAGTCTTTGTGAGCTTCGTCGTCCCAGGAGTACGAAATAAAGGCACGAATTCTTTGGCCGTAAGAATGCGGCATAGCTGCCCGGGCAGGCGCGACGTTGTGTGGCGAAGGCGTTTGCCTAACCGTCTGAAGTCGATCTGCAATTGCAAAGCACGCAGTCACCAGTATAGGGTCGGCATCTTTGCGAATGTCTTGAGCGTATTCCACCAAATCTCGGATGAGTTTTCCAACGATTGCATCAGTTTCGACTTTGATAAACCCACGAAGTCGATTGGCCTTCGAACCGCTGCCGTATTGGTATTTCTCTTCGTATATTCCTAGCCCAACACTATCAGCTACAAACTCTTCAAAGGTGCGATTCGAAAAGTCAAGCACGTATCCGCCGCCCATCTCGAGAAGGGTCTCAAGTTTTCGTCGCTCAAGTATGTTCAGTTGGGCCATCGGATAGACTTCATAGCTTCGCGAACGACTGAAATCACGCGGTTGCGGCCAGGTGATTTGCCATCAGGAAACGCGCGACCGCAACTCGCGTGCATTTCCTTGGTACACCCGTCATGGGCATTAGTTTATGGGGTTTAAGTCCCCTGTGCGAGACAGGAACTTGAGAAGATGAGTATACCAAACGACAACTTCAAAAGTGCAAGCACTAGGTAAAGGCAACTGCGCTATATCCTTGGGGAAAGTACGGGCGACCGAGCGTGGGAAGGAAGCCTGCGAATGTATGGGGCTGTGCTGCTTCTGCTGGGCCGGAGTCTGTCGACTGCCGTCAGAGCATCACGCCCTACTCGGTTGCATTCACACCAAATCTGCGAGGCTACGAACAGAAACAACCTACAAGGCCGGATCATCCCGCGGGGGGGAACTTACCGCAACGCGGTTCAACAACAAAGCCCAGGGCAAGCGAAGTGCCGGGACGGTCACGAGCGTCGCCCTGGGTTACACGATCAAAGCAAATGCGACGAGCAGTTGACACACCATCAAACGGATCGCATTCGAAGTCGCAACATCCGTGACATTGCGGCTCGGCCGAACGAACGCAAATAGTCGCCGAACCCCTCGCCGCTGATTCTCACGCACGCATAACCCAGGGTTCGCTACGCGACCCTGGGCTACATTGTTCAACGCCTTCAGCGTTTGCAATCCATGAGATGATTCAACACGCGAGCACTGAGCAACACGAACGGATCGCGAGTGGTGTCGGTATGACGAACGCTTGGTTAGCAGCTCAAGGAGTCTTGAGTCTTAAGACATTGTGGGCCGAACTTGCTCATCTCCGCCCGACCGCCGTATGCGGGCCCGCACGTACGGTGGTGTGGGGAGAACGGTCAGCGATGGCCGTCCTTACCCGATTTATTTGCCGTCTGGACGACCACGAACGACGCCGTTTATCAGCATTGCGATGTGACCGACTTCCAAACGGTTGGCATCCAATGCCACTTTGTCTGCCAAACTTGGGCTGAATTCCAAGACATCTGAATATGATAGTTTGTACCAGATTGGCAGGATCACCTTATTGCCGTTTACTTGTCGAGCAACGAGTCCATCAAGCTCATACTGCGTCCAGTTCTTCGCGAGAAAGGCAGGCGAAAGAACGACGATTCCGTATTTGGACTTCGAGATTCCGTGGTCGATGGATCGACGAAGGCTGTCGCCAACTGACAGCTCGAATTCGTCGTACCAGACTTTGACTTGAAGGTCGCGGAGTTCTTCCGCGAGTGGTCTGACGAAATCCGCCTTGTCTTCAGTGGCGTGCGAAATGAATGCGTCGTATTCGCGGTCAGGTGCAGGATTGACGCGGTAACCGTCAAGCAGACTGTCAAGCATTTGTATTCTCAGCGCTAACTTTTGGGCAGGCTTACCGACTGAAAGTGCTTCGTAATCGAGACCCAGACGGTCGCAAAATTCTTCTGGATTTCCGTCTGCTATCCAATCGAGCGGAAAGAAGAAGGTTTCTTCCAAGTTGGCGATGTGATCGTCGAAATCTGCTGATGTGCGAAATTCGGGCTCATTTCGTGAGCGGTTGAGAAGCATTCGCATGAATTCACGTTCGTCCGCAAGCCGAGCGAGCATGATGTCGTCATCAGGATGGTATTTCATGGGTTGTCTCCACGTGTGGCGACTTCCATGCCATTGATGCGGTTACTGTTGTCAAATAACGTCGGCCATCACCCGGCACGCGCGGGAGATGTTCCATCGCAAAAACGGCCGATCGCGTGCTCGGTGTGCATGGCTTTGGTACGCCCGTCATGGGCATTGGTTTATGGGGTTTAAGTCCCCTGTGCGAGACAGGTAACTTAAGGAGATCAGTATACCAAATGACAACTTCAAGAGTGCAAGCACTAGGTGAAGGCAACTGCGCGAGGGCGACCGAGC
>JBGSJB010000363.1:0-13068 GCA_041742175.1 Pirellulaceae bacterium | reverse complement strand
CGAATCCGCACTTTTGAACGCCTGAGCAGTAGGGAACTGCTGGCATCGGACCTTGGGATTGAGATAACTCCTCAGGCAATTCCGCTTGAGCCAATGGACATGGTGATACGCGAGCAGGAATATTACTCTTCACTCAACTTTGCCGCGCATCCGCCTCAAGCTCCTCTTGCCGACACGTTTCTCTTACACAGCCGACCGACGGCGTCCAAGACGATTTACCTGGACTTCGATGGTCACACGACTGTCGGGACATCTTGGAATCGTGCTTTCAACGCCAATACGATTGTGTCGCCTGCTTACGATCCAGATCGCAACGGTCCTTCCTTTACCAATGCAGAACTGACTCGAATACAGGGAATTTGGCAACGTGTGGCGGCTGATTTTTCAGCGTTCGATGTCAACGTGACGACTCAAGACCCAGGTGAAGCTGCGTTGGTCAATACTGGAGGAGACGACTCGGCCTGGGGTATGCGCGCCATCATGACTGTGGACAATTTCGCAGCCAGTGGTGCGGGCGGTTTTGCATACATCAACAGTTTCAACTGGGGCTATGAATCGCCTGGTGCGACGGATACGCCTTGCTTCGTTTTCAATACAACTGAAGTTAGCGTGGCTGCAGCGATCTCGCATGAAATTGGGCATGCGTTGGGCCTCTCGCACGACGGAACCACTTCGAGTCACCCGAGCCAGCCGAATGCAGAGTATTACAACGGCCACGGCTCTGGTGAGAATAGCTGGGGGCCGATCATGGGAGTCGGTGGATATTATTCAAATGTGACAACCTGGGACGCTGGCGAATACTTTGGAGCTAACAATGGTGGCGCTGGCGCAAATTACGGCAGAGGTCCTGATGACATTAGCATTATCACAACCTTTAATGGTTTCGGAGTAATTCCAGACGATCATGGTGGAACGATTGCAACCGCCACGACAATCAACTACTTGAGTGCTAATGCGGCTAACCCAGCACTGATTGACGTATCGCTCTTCGGAACGATTGAGACACGTACGGATCTCGACTACATCCGTTTCGAAACAGGAACTGGAGTAGTCAACTTAACCGTCGATCCCTACATCTCCGAGTTGTGGACCGCGAATTCGAACGGGACCTTTGAACGGTCGATCGAGCCAGCCTTTTACGGTACGTCTTGGGCTAATAACCAGGGAGCAAACTTGGATGTTGAAGCGAAGTTGTACAACTCCGCTCGAGTTCTAATCGCGACTTCCAGTCCAGCCGGCTTGCGAGCAAGCTTCGCAAATCTAAGTCTCACTGCGGGCACATATTACATCAGTGTAGATGGCGTCGGCTTTGGCAATCCCGCTTCGAATCCTCCAGTGGGTTACACTGATTACGGAAGCCTTGGTCAATATCTTCTGACCGGTACAGTGACATCGTTGGGTATCGACGTCGACCTCGGTTCGGGTTCAGCGGTTTATGTCGAGAATTCACCAGCCGTTCCCATTAGCCCCGCCGCGACATTTCGCGATTCGTTTGGCGTCGATTACGGCCAGTTGATTTTGACAGCTTCGATCGTTGCCAATGAAGAGTCAACGGATCGGCTGTCTATTGTTTCAACTGGAACGGGCAGTGGACAGATCTCAGTCAGCAACAACTCGGTTAGTTACGGCGGCATCGTTTTCGGTTCGGTGACACAGTCGCCAAGTCGCATCACAGTGGATATAGCAACGACCGCGAACCAAGCGGCGGTGGAAGCACTTACTCGCAGTATCGCTTACTCATCAATCAGCGATGGCCCAAGCACCTTGCCACGCACGATCGAAATCTCCTTTGGACTCGGCGTCGCTAAGACTCGCGATGTAATTGTCATTGCTACCAACGACTCGCCGAAGATCAGCAACTCCTTCCTGCCAGTTGTCGACGAAGATACTCCATTCCCGGTCGGCAGAGCGATCAACCAACTCATGGCCAGCACATTTAGCGATCCCGATATCGGTTCCTACCTCGCTGGAGTAGCCATCGTCAGCAACTTGGCGAACAGTAGTACCGAAGGGACGTGGTATTTCAGTAGCAATCAAGGCGTTACATGGGAGGAGGTCGGCGTTGTCACTGATTTGAGCGCAAGCCTACTTGTCGCTGCGACGGATTGGCTTGGCTTTCTCCCGGTCCCAGACTACTTCGGATCTCCCACGCCGCTAAGCGTTCGAGTGCTCGACGATACCTTTGTCGGTACCTTCTCCAGCTCAGTCAGCAATCAGCGTCGATTCCTTGATCCAGCATTATTGGCTTTAGTGAATGGCCCTGTCTCTGCAAGTACTGCGAACGTTGTGGCGACTGTCCGCAATATTAACGATCCTCCAGTTGCCAATGCATCGCTCGTGCAGGTCACGGCAACTCAAGACCAGCCGCTCGATTACGATTTCAATGAGCGATTTCCAACTAGTCTATTCACAGACATCGATTCGCCGATCTTGACGTGGACATTAATACCGACTGGACTACCCGATATTCCCGCGTGGATCTCCTTCGATCCAGTGAAGCGAACACTGAAGGGTACTCCAACAAATTCAGATGTTGGAACGCTTAATTTTCAGCTAAGAGCCTCCGACAGTTTTGCATCCGTTTTTATCCCTTTGCAATTGAATGTCGCCAACGTCAATGATCCGCCGCAGATTCTCGGTCTGACTGGCTTGGAGGTCAACGAGAATGCTCTGGGTGCAGTAATTGGACAGATTTCCAGTTTCGATCCCGACCTGAGAGACGCACTTGTTTACTCGCTTTCAGATTCTCGCTTTTATGTTTCCGAAGGTCTTGTGTTATTGCAGTCGACCGAGTCGATAGACTTTGAAACTGAGCCGGTTGTGCATCTTACGATCACCGCGACCGATAATGGTACCCCTTCACTTTCGGCTTCGAAGACCTTTACGATAACCATTCGTGACGTTAACGAGCACTTCCCAACGTTTGCATCGCAGAGCCTAGTTATTCCGTACTCGCGAACAAACAACCAACTGCTGGGGGTCGTGAGCGCTTCCGACCAAGACATTCAACAGACGGTTAAGTACCGCATTCAACAAGATGATTCTGGAATGTTCGATATCGATTCGGTCAGCGGCGAGGTTCGGTTGAAGTCAGGTGCGCAAGTTACTGAAAAGAATTACCGTTTGTTCATTAGCGCCTACGACAATGGAGTACCGTCGAATTCGCGAGTCGTACTGTTCAATGTGGAAGTTGAAATACCTAACCTCTTTGCCCCGATAATTAGCGAGGGCCGAAATTTATCAATTGTCGAAAACTCCGCTCCTGGATCGATTGTTGGTCAAGTTGTTGGTCTGGATGATGATGGCGATGTGAATTTACGCTATGCCACCACGTCCAATCTGTTCACAATTGATTCGGCAACCGGTGTGCTCACAACGTTACCTGGAACTCAGTTGAACTTCGAAGCGCAGTCGACTTACGTTGTCACAGTTAGCATTTCCGATAGCGTTGCTCCGATACGAACAGTGTCGTACCCGGTTATGGTTTCAGTGCAAGACGCAAACGACGCACCCACAGCCTTACGTTTGGTCGATGCAACGGTTCCAACTTTACAAAAGGGTGTCGCGCTTTCGCAATTGGTTGTGACAGACGAGGACCTTGCCGCTCAATATGTTTTTAGCACGAACGACTCGCGGTTCGAATTCCGCAATGGTGTGTTGGCATTACGACCAGATGCCTACTTTGAAGCGGCACAGGCAGGAACGATTTCCACTATGCAGGTTACTGTAACGGATGCCAACGATCCGAGTAGTTCAGCCACGTTGCCGGTGGCACTAAACGTGTTTGGTAATCCGTTCCCTTGGCAGAACCGCGTAGGTTCACTGGATGTGAACAGCGACGGCTTGATCACTGCGCTGGATGCGCTGCTGGTCGTCAACGCGCTTAATTCGCCTGCGCTGGGGCGCGGCTTGCTGAACACGCCTCGTGACTTCGAACAACTGAGTTTGTTCTACATTGATACCAGCGGGGACAACGAACTATCGCCGCTAGATGCGTTACTAGTGATCAACAAACTGATCTCCGATCGTGCTGGGGGCGAAGGCGAGTCGTTGTCTAGTGTTTCGAGTGAATTTGCAACAAATTCGACTGATTTCGATGAACTGTGGTACGACGCCTTCAGCAGTCTAGAAGAAGAGCGCCGCCGACGTGGGTAGATGCTTGCGGGTATGTCGCGAGAGTTTCGCAGGGTTCTAGTCAAGTACGCGTTACGATCAGGGTACTGGCAAGTATGATTGTGGGCTTAAGCCGCTCAATGCGAACGGTTGAAATCGTTACGCGAAAACAGTCAGTTTTGTTATGTCGTTGGTGCGCGAAGGAAAAGCAGTTCAAATCACGCTACGCAAAGACTTGGTGCGCGACATTAAGCGCGGGCATGTCTGGATCTACTCGGATGCGATTGATCGCGTCAAAGCACCCTCAGGAACAGTTGCGATCCTCGTCGATAAACGCGGCGATCGAATCGCCAGCGGCATCTACTGCGCGGATCACGCGATTCCGCTGCGTATCTTTCGAACGGTAGCTCCCCTCACCATTGATGATGCATGGTTAGCGGAACGGTTGAAGCAAGCGTATCAACTGCGCACCAGTTTCTTTGACACTCAAACAACTGGGTTTCGACTGGTCAACGGCGAAGGCGATTTGACGCCGGGGTTGGTGATCGATGTCTACGAGCAAACAGCGGTTATCAAGTTGGATGGTGGTGCGCCGGAGGATTTTTATCAGCCGAAGGGGATCGCCGAGTGGTTGGTCGCGAGTCTGCCGATCGACAGCGTGATTGTTCGATCGCGTCAACGGGGCAGGGCAGGGGAGGCGCTAGTCGGAGCCAAACCGCAGCAACCGATTCGGTTTCTTGAAAATGGCATGCGGTTCACAGCTGATGTGATCCATGGGCAGAAGACAGGTTTCTTTCTTGATCAACGAGATAATCGATCGCTGGTCCGGAGGCTGAGCCGTGGCCGACGAGTTCTGAACTTGTTCAGCTTCAATGGTGGCTTCTCAATTGCAGCTGGGTTGGGCGGCGCGAGTCACGTGACATCAGTCGACATTGCGGCACCGGCAATTGAAGCCGCTGATGCACATTGGTTAAATAACGACCTAGCCGGAGGGTTACACAGTGGGATCGCCGGCGATGTGTTCGAATTTCTTGAAACTGCAACGCAAGCGAAGCGAACTTGGGATTTTGTGATCTGCGATCCGCCGTCGTTCGCTCCAAGCGAGAGCACGAAAGCGACTGCATTGAACGCCTATTCGCGATTGGCGCAGTTGGCTGCGAAAGCGACGGCAGCGGGTGGCTTACTGGCACTTGCGTCTTGTTCCAGTCATATCAGCCACGATGATTTCCTACATAGCAGTGGAGAAGCGGTAGGCAAAGCGCGACGCAAAGCGATTCTGCTGGCGGACTGTGGATTGCCAGTCGATCATCCTTCGCCGCTGGCCATGCCAGAGTTGCGTTACCTCAAGTTCCTGCTGTTTAAGCTCGACTGAGCCGGTTAAGATTGCTTGCAGTTTTCTTTCGGCTAATGACTGTTTCGGCTGAAACTTGCTTGATGCACTATGCAATGCTTTTTCACAGAGGACTGATCATGCGAACTAAGCCTGCAATCGCTGCGCTCGTACTGCTGTTTACCTTCTTCAGCATCTCGTTGGCTCAGAATCGCGATCGTAACGCGCTCGTTAACAACGATCGTCAGCGCGTGGTCGATGATGGCTATTGGATCTACAACGACTTAGATAAAGGCTTTGCGGAAGCACAGCGAACTGGCAAGCCCTTGTTGGTTGTGTTTCGCTGCATTCCATGCGAAGCGTGCGCGCAGCTTGATGAACAAGTTGTCGAAAAGAATCCCGCTGTTCGAAAACACTTGAGTAACTTTGTGTGTCTCCGAGTCGTCCATGCAAATGGACTTGATCTGTCCCGATTCCAGTTTGACTTTGACCAATCATGGGCAGCATTTTTCCTGAATGCGGACGGAACGATCTACGGTCGATACGGGACGCGTTCGCATCAACACGAGTCCGCAGACGATGTTTCACTGGATGGGTTTCTCGATACGATGCAATCAGTGCTCGCACTGCACAAGCGGTATCCAGACATACGATCAACTCTTGCATCCAAGGTTGGACCTAAACCGGAAGTTGCTGTTCCTGAGCAATTTCCGCGGCTGAAAGAAAAATACACCTCTGCGTTGAACTACGGTCCTGAGGTCGCAAGAAGCTGTATTCACTGTCATCAAGTTGGTGAAGCTTACCGTGAATTCCATTGGATCGAAAAGAAGTCTGTGCCAACGCAATGGATCTATGCTTACCCGCATCCAAAGATCTTCGGCTTGGTGATGGATCCAAACAAGGCAGCAACGGTAAAAAGCGTTACGGATGAATCACTAGCAGCGGAAGCAGGTTTCCAAGCTGGCGATAAGCTCGTGGCACTCAACAAACAACCGCTTGTTTCGGTCGCTGACATACAGTGGATTCTGCACCAACGCACCGAAGCTGGTACGCTCACTTTTGAAATCATTCGCGCGGGTTCCACGAAAGACATTGAGTTGAAACTCCCCGAAAACTGGAAGGAGCTCGGCGATATTTCCTGGCGAGCGAGCACGTGGGGGCTTCGCCGAATGGTGACGGCCGGACTGACGTTCGAACCCGTTACTGCTGACCAGCGCAAAGAATTTGAGTTGGACGCAGACGCGGTGGCACTGAGAATAAAGCACGTGGGGCAGTTCGGTGAGCATGCAGCCGGCAAACGTGCCGGTTTCAAAGTCGACGATATCCTCGCTGAGATTGATGGGATTGCACGACCGCTTTCTGAGACGGAATTGATCGCACATCTCCTTCGTACTAAACGTCCAGGCGATAAGGTTGCCGTCAGCCTTCTGCGGCAAGGCAAGCCGCTGAAGCTGGAATGGCCAATTCAAAAATAACGACTTGTTGAATTTCACAAACTCGAAAGTTGATGCATCCGCTATGAAGCTTGATTGGGATCCTGAGATCGACACACCCGCAACCGTAGCAGTGCTTGGAGGCGGGCCGGTTGGTGTTGAAGCTGCCTTGTACGCGCGTTTTTTGGGCTACTTTGTCATGCTGTTCGACGCCAGGCGCGTCGGTAGTCGATTGGTGCGATGGGGTGAACAGACCATGCAAGTGCCGTTTGGGGCGGCGACATCGTCACTCGGATTGGCAGCGATCGAAGCCCAGGGCGAAAGCAGTAACCTTCCGGACGTCGATTCAATTGTCTCTTATCGCGACTACATCGATAAGTATGTGACACCAGTTGCCAAGAGCGACTTGTTGGAAGATTGCGTTCATATCAATTCGCCGGTCGTCTCTGTCAGTCGAGCTCACTATCGCAAGTACCGCCCCGAGTCGATCGAAGATCGCGCCGAAGATGAGTTTCGATTGCTGCTGCAGGGCAAGGTCCGCGGTCAGTTCACGCAGTTGGCTGACATTGTGCTCGATTGTTCTGGCTGCGGACGCACGCCGGCAGGCATCGGGCCAGGCGGTGGAATGGCGATTGGCCAACAGCAGTTTCGAGATCAGTTTCAGATCGGTCCGCGCGATTTGAAAGATAAGGACCGTGACCAGTTCGTGGGTAAGCACACTGTCATGTTTGGAGCAGGGCCGATCGCCGCGCACAACGCGGTTCAATTCATCGCACTCGCGCAAGAGAATGCGAGTACAAAATTGACTTGGGTAATCCCCAAGGATGCCGAACATTCAGAATGGCTGAAGTCGGTCGGGGAAGTCAACGCAGATCTCGCGATTGAAGCTAACCGTATCCTAACAGGTGATTGCACCGGAGTTGTGCATGTGGACGCTTGGGGAGCAGAGTCGTTGGCATACAATGCAACTGCGGGGTGGAAAATTAGCTTGCTGGTCGGCGAAGAAGACACGGCCGACTTGGATGCAGACATCGTTTTGGCCACTGAACTGACTGATCCATGGTCTTTTACTAGTGGGTTGGCAATTGAACTTTGCCCGCAGCGACGATTGACGACCGCAGCTTCAAAGTGGCTGATGAGTCAGACTGGCCCAGAACTGGAGATTGCACCGGAGAGTTTCGTAACCAGCGAACCGCATTATTACGTACTTGGTCGCAAGAGCGTCGGAGCCGATGCACGCTTCACGCTTGCGAACGCGCGGCAGCAAATTCAGCAGGTGTTTGCATTGATCGGCGGCCGCGCAGATTTAAACGTGTACGAGAGCGTATTGCGGCGGTGAGTAAGCGTTGATGTAAGCTGGATGATCTATACCGCTTGGCGACCGGCATTTTGATGCGCGATCAAGCCGGCCACATAGCCACCTTTAAAACCAGCGTCGATATTCACAACGGTGACGCCTGCTGCACAGCTACTCATCATACTGAGCAATGTCGTTACGCCTTCAAAATTGGAGCCGTATCCGATGCTTGTTGGAACAGCAACGATAGGGCAGGGGACCAATCCGCCGACGACGCTTGCCAATGCGCCTTCCATGCCTGCAACTACTACGAGCGCGGCACACTTACGAAGCTGATTCAAATGTCCAAGCAAACGGTAGGGGCCTGCAACACCGATGTCACATATCAAGGCAGCGTCGACACCCATCCATCGCAACGTTTCGACCGCTTCGCGCGCTATCGGCAAATCAGTGCTGCCCGCCGTGATCACACTGATCGGCAGCGGGGCAGGGGAGGGGAGTCGCTGGACGGTTTCGATGGGCCGATTCGCGAGCCGCAGAGTTCGCCCCAAGGAATCGTATCGCGAGAAGCGAAAGTGATTGAATTGCGTTTGCGATTGATGAGTGGCCACGCGCGTTACCAGCACTTCGGATTGCCCGGAGAGCAACAATCGTTGTGCAATGTTGGTGATCGCTTCGTCAGTCTTGTTGGAACCGAAGATAACTTCGCCGAAGCCGCAACGACGAGCTCGATCGACATCCGGCTGGTGATTCTGGTCGCGTGGATGCTCTAGCGCCAGCAAACGCTCTGCAACTTCGCTCCATCCCAGAGCTCCACTTTTCGCTTGTGCGATCCATCGGTCGATTTCCGTGAGTAAGTCGCTATCCACCTGAGGCCTTCTAATTTGTTGACGATGCCAGCTTGCCAGCCAAAAACACAGTTGCTCGGCAGGTTTCTATTGTACAAACAGCGTAATGCGATTTTCAGTCCCGTTGCCAACCGGCTCGCTTTAACGACAATTTCGATGAATTCTCGTCAGTTGCTTCAAGTTGGTTGTATGTGCATTTGCAAAGGTTTTCGAGCATGCCGGTCTCAGTTTTGGCTTATTCGGGCGGTCTAGATACTTCGACTATGTTGGGTTGGTTGATCGAGCGTGGCCATGAAGTGCATGCGGTTTATGTCGATCTCGGCCAGCCCGGTGAAGATCGAAAGCAGATGCATGATAAAGCGATCAAAGCGGGCGCGAAGAGCGTCCGAATGGTCGATGCCCGCGAAGAGCTTTGCCGCGATTTCGCTTTTCCGGTATTGATGTGGCAAGCCAAGTATGAAGGTCCCTATCTGATGGGAACTAGTATCGCTCGTCCACTGATTTCGAAAGTATGTCTTGATGTAGCCGCCGAAGTTGGCGCTGAGATTTACGTTCACGGCGCTACTGGCAAAGGCAATGACCAATGCCGTTTTCAGTTGGCTGCAGAAGCTCTACGGCCTGACATCCAAGTCTACGCACCGTGGCGCACCAAGGAGTGGAGAGATTCGTTCCCAGGTCGAACGGAGATGATTAACTTCTGTGAGAAGAAAAGCATTCCGATCAAAGCATCGGCGAAGAAGCCTTACAGCTCCGATGAAAACGTGCTGCACATCAGTTATGAAGCTGGTGAGTTGGAGAAGCTAGACGTCTGTGGCGTTGACTTGGTTGACTTTACGATGACGTGCAGTCCGCAGGAAGCACCGGACAAACTAGAGGAAGTCACGATCGGTATCGAACGTGGTGTACCGACCACTGTGAATGGCAAGAAGTGCTCGGCGCTTGAGATCGTCGAGACATTAAACAAGATCGGAGGTCGTAATGGAGTTGGCCGCATCGATATGATCGAGAATCGCTTTGTGGGCATGAAGAGCAGGGGAGTGTACGAAGCGCCAGGCATGACGCTTCTGTACGAAGCCGCGGCACAAATTGAACAGCTCACACTCGATCGCGACCTAACACACTTACGAAACACACTCAGTCCCGTGATCGCCGAGATGGTCTACTACGGTTACTGGTACTCGGCGAAGTTTGATGCGTTGAATGCGTTCATTCGCAAGTCGCACGAGGTCGTCACCGGCGAAGCCACATTGCGGCTGTACAAGGGCAATGTGATCGCGGTCAAACGCAGCAGCCCGAACAGCCTTTACGACGAAGGTATCGCAACGATGGAAGCTGGTGGGACTTACAATCAGGACGATGCCGAGGGCTTTATTCGTATTCAAGGCTTGCCTTACCGCGTGCAAGGCAAGACTCGCAAGTTTGGTGTGTGATCGTCTAATGAATCTTAAATAGCTCTGGGTCGAACTCAATCGACTCAGAGCCGTTCGGCGTGATAGCAGCATCGACGATGGTTGACGGTAAATCGCTGGAAAGCCAAGCCGGTTCGCCATCAGCAAAGACAGCCGTCGCGCCATCAGTATGAGTTCCGCCGATTTTGTCGTTGCCAGCAGCTCCGATACGCATGTTCAACTTCGCGACATCAATGTCGAACGGCTTTGACCATTCATGGATCATGTTGTTTGTCTCCACAAGCAACAAAGTGCGCGAGGGTCCATCAGCAATTTGAGTCGGTTTGAGTGGTCCTGTACTTGGGAAAATCGTACCAGCACCCGTGATCAACACGTAACTAGCTTGCGATGTGTTGCCAACACTACCAGGGCTGATATAAACCGCGGGGCAACTGGCGACAAGCGGCGCATTATGCGCTGAATCCCAGGGCTCGTTCAATTTGAAGTTTGCGTACAGATTCGCTTCGTCCAGGTATGGCAGGAGAAGAACTCGCCAACTGTATAGAGGCTTACCGGCCGCGTCCATCACGACAGGCGTTGGGTAAGTTCCATGGTCTTTCGCATAAGCATTCATTGCCATCGCAATCCTCTGCAGATTAGACATGCAGTTGATCGCATCGCGACGTTCTTTCAATCCCTTGAATGTCGGCCATAAACCGTAAATCATCACGATTGAGAAGAGCGTTACGCCGACAGCCAACGCTGCCGCACGCAGCACGAACATCCTGACTTCAGACCGTCGCTTCAGCTGATCTGGCGCAATGTAGATCGAGCCTACCGGCGCTGCGACGTCTGGTTGTTTGCTGGGTGGTTCAGGGATCGAAACGATTTTGCCGCAACCTACACATGGACCCCTTTGTCCTGCAAGCGACTCAAGCACAAGCGTTTTCTTGAAACAGTATGGGCAAGTAAATTGAAAGGGCATTTCCAAACTCATGCTTTAAAGTGCAGGGACAAAGTTCTCTTACAATGTAGTCTAACGCAGACGCCATTGGCACTACGAGTCGGCGGCGACTGCGTTCGTGACCGGCAGTTGTAAGGGCAGGGCAGGGCGGTTCCATCAATGTTTGGGGAATGAAAGTGCGAGCAGTTGTGCAGCGAGTTACTGAAGCGTCTGTGTCGGTTGACAGTAAGTCCATCGGAGAGATCGGAGTCGGGTTAGTCGTATTGCTCGGCGTCGAGAAAGGTGATGGGGAACAGGATTGCAACTACATCGTGGACAAGATCGCTTGTCTGCGTATTTTCTCCGATGATCAGGGTCGGATGAATCTAAGCGTGCGGGATATCGGAGGTGGTGTGCTGATGATCAGCCAGTTCACACTACTCGGCGATGTTCGTCGTGGTCGTCGCCCAAGTTTTACCGATGCGGCGGAGCCCGAAGTTGCAGACCATTTGTATGAGCGTTGCAATACGAATCTCAGGGCGCAAGGCTTAGCCGTATCCACAGGCATGTTCAGGGCAGACATGCAAGTTCGGTTGACTAACGATGGGCCGGTAACGATTTTACTCGACAGCCGTAAGCGATTTTGACTGTCATTAGTAGCTAACGCAGCAATTGTTCACCGCGTTGGAAAAGCACCTCAAATAGTTCACGTGCGGTATGCGGGACATCTGGATGTTGAATCCCAAACTTGTCCATAAAGCCGTTGTCTTGGTAGACGAGCAGCGCGAGCAACGCGACTTTGAAATAGGTTGCGTAATTCGCCCAAGCGCTATTACCCCATAGTTTCAATGCGGTTCCGAACGACGTCTTAAATTGATATTGGCCCTTGCGAAAATCGACTGACCATACTTCATCCAAGATTAAATGACTAAGAAATCCAAGCACGACAGCGATCGTCTTGAACATTCGCAACGATATGTCCTCAGAAGACATTACAAGAAACGCGACCATGCCAACAATCGCAGCGGCCGGTAAGCTATGCCACATGCCACGATGAACTGTGTAGCGACGAAATATCTCGGATAGCACAAATCGAATGGTGAAATAGACTAGCGCGGCTGCCAGAACCATCGATTCGTGATTGAGCCCCATGCGCTGCAAGCGATCAACCGTCAACATCGGAACGACGGCAGCTGCCAAGGTGGTCGCCTCGCGGAGCGGGCGCCCCGATTCGCTATCGAGATCCGGTAGCATACCGCTGACACTGCAAAGTCCACCGGCTAGCAAACAGGTCGTTGCCGGTATCCCATTTTGATAGCCAGCGATTGCATACAGCACACCGGTCGCTGTACTTACCGACATGTGGGTTTTGAAATCTGCCATCGAAGTCAGGCTTTTAAAGAAATTTGAAAGACCATCCCGACTATTATCTAGACCTGAGCATGGATTTGGTAATACAGGATGGATGACTTGTAGATGAAGTCCAATTGCGAATTAGTGTGTGCAAAGCCACGAAAAAACTGAACCAATGCTAGCGAGGCTATCAACAACGGTAAAAAACGCCTTTCGCTGCTACTAAAAAATTTGCTACAGTCCCCTACCCATTTGAACCGTTTTGATTCCGAGACGAGGTTCGTCGTTTCATTTTCAGTTTAAATCCAGATGCAATTCAACTTAGGAACCTAAGCATGCAGGCATATGACCTGATCATGTTGA
>JBGSJB010000362.1:0-1925 GCA_041742175.1 Pirellulaceae bacterium | reverse complement strand
GCAAGAAAAAAGCCGCTGGCAAGAAGAAGGCTGCGGGCAAGAAGAAGGCTGCAACCAAGAAGAAGTAATCCTTCTCTCTTGATTCAGTTTGCTCTTCGCTGCTCAGGTACTTCCAAGTGGCGAATCGTACACAAGCCGTTGTTAGCTCTAGCTAGCAACGGTTTTTTCGTTTCTATTGCAAATCGAATCGGTAACTCGTGGTTGCAGTTGTTTCACTTCAGCGTCCAACCAGTACCGCTGATACACCTTAGTATTGGCTTAAGTCATATCTCAGAAAGATTTTACAGTCGAAACTCGGAAGCTTCAAAGCCTCGCCAGAAACGCCACCTTCGGAGGTTTTGTTTGTTTGAGCTTTGAACTTCTGCGTAACATTAGTACCTAAGATAAAGTTTAAAACTGTGATTTTCAAAGTCGCGTTTTACATTTCTACTTAGTCAGTATGGGGAGTGGGGTTGGATGTTGCGAACTTCCGAAGTGTCGAGGACGTCGTACTTTGGTAAAGTGCGCCTGGCACGCTGGCACGAATTGTAGATCACCGATTCCGACTCGCTTGACAGTTTCCCTGTCTACGCCTACCTAGTAGCGTATTCGACGTCCAAGCCCCCAGTGCCACAACGGCCCATGTCACCACTTAGCAACCCCTAGGTAATCTCAAAATGAGCAGTCAGTCTGGTTCACCTCGAACCATGTTTCAAAAGATCTGGGATAGTCACGTCGTTCATGCGGAGCCCAACAAGCAAACCATTCTTTACGTCGATCTGCAACTCGTTCATGAAGTCACTAGCGCACAAGCGTTCGAAGGCTTGCGACTGGCTGGACGCAGGGTCCGGCGGCCGGAACGCACAATCGCAACTCCAGATCACAATGTGCCGACTTCGAACCGGCACCTGCCAATCGCTGATCCGATTGCCAAGCAGCAAGTCGACACGCTGCGTGCAAACTGTGAACAATTCGGCATTCGACTTTACGATCTAAACGATACCAACCAGGGTATCGTACACATCATTGGCCCCGAACTAGGATACACTCAACCGGGCATGACAATCGTATGCGGTGATAGCCACACCGCGACGCACGGTGCGTTTGGTGCGCTCGCCTTTGGAATCGGCACCAGCGAAGTCGAGCACGTGCTGGCAACGCAAACTCTGCTGCAATACAAACCCAAGACTTACGAATTGCGAGTTGACGGGCAATTGTCCGAAGGTGTGACCGCCAAGGATCTGATTCTGTATCTCATCGGTCAGATTACCATGCACGGTGGTACCGGCTATGTGCTCGAGTACACCGGCTCAGCCATCCGCAACCTGTCGATGGAAGAGCGCATGACGGTCTGCAATATGTCGATCGAAGCAGGCGCTCGCGCCGGGATGATTGCTCCAGACGAGACAACCTTCAACTACTTGCGCGGTCGGCCGTTCGCTCCTAAGGACTTTGAAGCGGCCGTCGAGCGTTGGAAGAAATTGCCGACGGACACCGGTGCCACCTACGATCTGTCGCGGACCTTTGAAGGCTCCGATATCGAACCTCAAGTCACTTGGGGCACCAATCCAGGCCAAGTCAGTTCCATCAGTGCACGCGTTCCAAGTCCACGTGAGTGCGGTGATGAAACGGAGCAGAAGTCGACAGCCGCCGCTTTGGAATACATGGGGCTTGCGGCCGGTACGCCTTTGTCCGACATTGCAATCAATCGCGTATTCATCGGTTCATGTACAAATGCACGCATCGAAGACCTGCGAGCCGCTGCGCGGGTTGTAAAGGGTTATCGCGTCAGTTCGAATGTGAATGCAATGGTTGTGCCCGGTAGTGGGCAAGTGAAACGTCAAGCAGAACAAGAAGGACTCGACAAGATCTTTCGTGAAGCTGGTTTCGATTGGCGCGAAGCGGGTTGCAGTATGTGTTTAGCGATGAACCCGGACCGACTTGAG
>JBGSJB010000361.1:0-3611 GCA_041742175.1 Pirellulaceae bacterium | reverse complement strand
CACTCAGTTCGACCGCACTAGAATCTAGCCGCACACAGAGCTTTTCCCGAACATGGCTACCTTTTGCAATCGTGGCCGTGGGTAGTCAACTAGATTAAACCAATTACCCTGACATCGCCGACGTATTGGTACCTGGAACCTGGATAACCGACGGCTGAACGAACAGCACTTCGACTTGATCCACAAGCAGCAATGTGATGTCTGGCTGCTCACTGAGCTTAACCCGCGTAGCAGCTTGGATTCGCAAGGCAAACTCGATGGCTTTTACTGCCAAATGTCCAGCGGTGTTATGGCACGGGGGCAACACTGGGCGGCCGTTTGCAGTGTCGAACCCCTGACGGCATATCCGGATCCTCATCCTGCCAGTGCTGCAGCGATGGTGCGTGGAACCATGTTTTGCTCGACGATTCTCCCGTGGTGCGGAGCACGTTCTGAAGCACCTTGGAGCGGTCACAACCATGCTGCCAAAACGGCTACTGCACTCGATATGCTTTTGGCTCGTTTACCCAAGTCGAATCTCGTTTTGGGAGGCGACTGGAATCATGCCTTCGGAGGTACTGAGTTCGCCGGAAGTAAACTCGGTCGCGAACATCTTCGAAAAGCGATCAAAACCCTCGAGCTCACTGTTGCCACTGAGCAACTAGGGCATCGGATTCCAGGCTGTTTCACGATTGATCACATCGCCCTGCCTGCTGCGTGGCGATTTACCAACGAACGACAAATCACAGCGAACGGACTCTCGGACCATGATGCCTACGTCGTGGATGCTATTGTACCGTGAGTAGTCACGATGCTCATGGTGGGTGATACAGCTCAGTACAAGGTGCTTTCTGGAGATTCCATCTGCCGTTCAACGGCGAAAGGTAAACTTTTGAGTGCGGTGACCGAAGGTGTCACGGCTCAATGTACGTTCAGTGCTTAGCTGCTTCCCAAACGTTTTGTAATTAAGTTCAGGGTGACAGAGATTTCGCTGAGCGTTTGACGAGTTGGTCGATGCAGCGACTTTACCCCGCGTGCATGGCCGGTTAGGCTCTGGTCCACATTCTGAGTTGGCTCGCGCCGGCTGGTTGTGCGGTTCATTCGAAATTGACGGAGATCCCGATGGCTTCGACCTTAACCTGGCTGGACTACTCGGAGCACGAGCGGCGGACGATGCTGGATGTGATTGAGCTGTTCGGTGACAAGACGACGCGAGACGAACTGGGGATCGGCGGGATTCGAGATGCGTTTGCGGATATGCTTTTTCCGGGAACGAGCACGATCCAAACGGCTGCCAAGTACTTCCTGCTAGTACCTTGGGTCTACTTGTCGCTTGAAGCCAAACGAGTTGCCTCGGATCAAGCAAGAGCTCGTGGACGGGCACTCGAAATCAAAATCGCCAGTGTGTTGACTGAGGCAGGCGAAACGAAACGAGTCATCGGTCGGTTGGCGAAAGAGAAACTGCAGAGGTTGCCGAGCAGCGTTTATTGGCAGGGACTGCAGACTTGGGGCATACGACGGTTCGAAGGGTTTCCGGATGCTTACTATCGTTCGCTCGATCAGTTCTACGTCCGTTTGAAATGCGCTCATGCAAAGAGTGCTGATTTTGATGGCGAGTCGCTGGATGCGATGCCCTTGAACTGGGACGCTGGACTACCAGCGATTCCCGACGATTTCCCGAACAACCTGCAACTTGCGTTAACGCAGTTGGAGGCTGAGTACCTGAGAGAACGTGTGATCACCAACTGTTCAGACTCACTACTTGCCTACCTACTGCGGGAACAAACCCCCATCGATAACGAGTCGTTTGCCTGGGATCTTGAGCTTGATCTGCCAGACCATCTGACTGAATGGTTACATCACGGGCGGCTGTTCTCGGAATCGATGCATGGAGCTCAGTTGATTTACAACCTGATCCTCGCCGAGCGTCGGCAGTGGCAAGACAAGATCGACGTGTATCGCACAGCTCTCGATGGCTGGTGCGATCTCGTACGCGAGCGAAGAGACCTACTGGCTGAGTGGAGCCTGGAACGCTTGTGGCAGATTGTCAGCCTGGGGAATCCGCGGATCAGTCAGCCCGCTAAGTCGTTCGTGGAACGCTGGGTTGACCTCGTCCGAACAACTCCCGACGCGGCCGACCTGGTTATTTCTAGCGTTGCTCGAACATTGATCTGCGATCGCGAGATTGCGATCAAGCATAAGCTGGCTCGGGTACTGGGTGGCCGATCGCTCGACATTTGGCAGGGCGAATCGGGCGCGGCTCAGCTCGACTTGCGTTGGTTTAGCACACGCCGAATTCTTACTGACATCCTCGTTGGCTTGGAGGCAGGCAATCTTGTTGGAACCGAATAGCCGAAGACTTTTACTTGATTCGCTGCAACCGCCTCCCACCTTCCAACTGGATATTGCCGTCGGCACGACCTACACGCTGGACTTGATGGCCCTGCTGGCGGCTCCGGTTGCGTTTGCGTTCACCAATTGGCAAGACCGCGATGGTCGCCCGCTGCTGGAACCGTTGGCTCTGCTGAAAGCCATCCGGCAGAACGCGGATCGAATGCTGCTGTTTTGCCAAGCGGGTCGTATCCAAGTCCCAAGCAACTACCAGAACTTGATGATTGACTTAGAAGACTCGATCGTCGAAGCCAACGCCATTCAAAGTAGCGGGGCGTTCCATCCTAAGGTTTGGTTCTTAAAGTTCGTCGGACGCGACGGTGAGGTGATGTACCGAATGTTGTGCCTGAGTCGCAACATGACCTTCGATCGTTCGTGGGATACGTCAGTCTGCCTCGAGGGACCGCTGACTGATCGCGCCAACGCCATTTCGCGTAATCATCCGCTTGGCCAGTTCGTCGAAGCGTTACCAAGCTTGGCCACACGGTCGCTCAGCAAGTCATGGAACGAGCGACTGAAGACCTTGGCATATGAGATCCGACGCGTGGACTTTGAAGTCCCCGAAGGATTTGACGAAGTGCTTTTCCATCCGATCGGAATTGGGAAGAAAGCGAATTGGCCCTTTCCCGATAAGTGCGACAACCTGCTCGTGATGTCGCCCTTCGTAAGCGACGGTGCACTTTCGGACCTGGCCGCGACAGCCAAGAAATCGCAGTTGATCTCCCGAGTCGATCAACTGGATCTACTCGCATCCGCCTCCATTGAAGCCTTCGGCAACGGAGCTTGGACACTGGATGAGCAGGCACAACCGGAGCCTGCAGAGCTGGAAAGTGATCAATCGGAAATCGCAACAACTGTCGGCAGATCGGAGCGAGTCAGTGCGCCGTTGAGCGGCTTACATGCGAAGGTTTATGTTTTGGATCAAGGCTGGAACACGAGCTTGTTCACTGGTTCAGCGAACGCGACGCACGCCGCATTCAATATGAATGTGGAGTTCTTGACGGAACTAGTCGGCAGGCGAAGCGTGTGTGGGGTGGATGTGATCCTTGGAAAACCTAACGCGGACCAGGAGATTCGGAACGCTACTTCGCTGGCGGACATGCTAGTGCAGCGTCACAGCTTGGAATTAGGGTTGGTAAATTGAGCGTTTTAAGCGAAGCTGATGGGAACCACGGAGGGATCCCATGCAAAAGAAGTATATTGTTCGGTTGAGCGATGACGAACGTGTTGAGCTAACCAGC
>JBGSJB010000360.1:0-3892 GCA_041742175.1 Pirellulaceae bacterium | reverse complement strand
ATGGACTTCGGCCAGTTCTGCATTATGTTTCGCAGCATCTTTCTCGAAGGGTTCGCGCGACCTTACAAAGGCGTGCGTCTGATTCTAAAGCACCTCGTGCGCCGCTTCCGTTCACTGGGCGGCGAACTGAAGTTGCGCAGTGGCGTAGCCAGTATCCGCGTCGATGGCGACCAAGCGGTCGGCGTAACGCTGGATAATGGCGAGTTCATTGCAGCGAAACGAATCTTGTCGAGCGCTGGCATCATCGAGACTCAGCGATTGTGCGAAGATGTTACCGAAGTCACGCCACAACGAGCGGGTCAGCTGACGTTCATCGAATCGATTTCAGTGCTGGATAAACAACCCAAGGAAGTCGGCTTTTGCGAGACGATTGTCTTCTACAACGACAGCGAAAAATTCCATTGGCGGCGACCAGCGAACGATCTGTGCGATGTGCGCACCGGAGTCATCTGCAGCCCTAACAACTACATGTACCCGGAAGAATCCGGTAACCTCGAGGACGGCATCGTGCGTCTGACGACGATCGCCGATTTTGATTCCTGGCACGGGTTGCACGAGAGCGAATACGCGCGGCAAAAGATGTGGTGGTACGATCGCAGTGTCGCTTCCGCAGTTCGCTTTATTCCTGATTTTCGCAGCCATGTGATCGATACCGACGTGTTCACGCCCAAGACGATTCGGCGGTTCACTTCGCACGATAACGGCGCGGTCTACGGAGCTCCGGACAAACAACTGGACGGAACGACCCATTTGAAGAATCTGTTTCTATGTGGCACCGATCAAGGTTTCGTGGGCATCATCGGTGCAATCGTCAGCGGCATTTCGATCGCCAACATGCACTGCCTGCGAGAACCGTGAGCAGTACCACCAAGTTCTAAGCGCCACAATCGGTATAGCGTGCACATTGCTTATCGACTTCGCGCCACCCGCTCGCGCATTCTTTGACCTCCGAGGCGAATGGAAGTATGAAACAGATAGAAGTCTCGTAATAACGCCGTCGTGTTTTGGGCAACCGAGTTCTGTAGAACTGGGCAGCACGGTGAGCGGATTACTGCAGACTTGCAAATAAATCGTGGGTGAAACATGGCAGATCCGGCCAAGTTGGAGATCAACTCCTGGATTGAAACTGTACGGAAGCAGATCGAACAGTCGGAGAAAGCGAACAACGCGACTCGCAGCCCAAACCGTGGCAGTGCGAATCGGGGCAAGCGCGGCCGAGGAACGATCACCGCCGAGCCTTCGGAGGCTCAAGCCGCTTTGATTGCGCTCAACGACCTGCACAATCTATTAGTGACTCGCGCTGCAGAAATCGACCAACTCGAACTTGAGTTTGCAGAGCGTAGCCAACGACTCGAAGCTGCCACCACACAACTCGAAGATCAACTTAAACAGTTAACCGCCAAGCAATCTGCTTCGCGCGATTCCGATCCGATAACTTCAGCTTGGGCGATCGACACCGCACAGCCACAGGCAACACAGCCATCACCGCTATCGACTGATGAAACTGCCGACCGCATTGCCGAGCGTGTAGCGAACCGATTGTCGGCGGTTCTTGAACAAAAGCTGCAACAAATTGGTGAGCGTCTCAATCTCAACGGAGTCGTAGCTACCATTGACGCAGTTACCGACGAGCAAACTGCATCGACTTTGTCAGAACTGCGAATCGAACTCGAAGTCGCGCGAACTCTGCTGCGCGAGAATGAACAATTGCTACACCAAGTCGCGGATGACGCTGAAGCCAAGACCGACGAACTGCGAGACGAATTGGCCGCCGTGTATGAGAGCAACACGGCGCTGCGAGCCGAATTGTGCGCGGTAAACGTTGCGCGGCGCAATGACTTTGAGAACACATTTCTCAAAGGCGAAATGAATGAATCCTACGCTAGCGATGCTAACGTGATCGCGAACCTACAGGCGGAAATTGAATCGCTGCAGGACACGCTGGCAGCAGTTCGCAGCGCGACTTGGGAATCTAGTAAATACGAATCGATCGATACTGAACAGATGACTGCTGAACTTGCTGATCTGCGCGAGCAGAACGCCGACTTGGCGACCCAGTTAGCTAGACTGCAAATTACGGGATTTCATAACCCACCGCACTTGAATCTAAGTAACCTGAACCAAGAGAGTATGACTTGGGAACAGCGAAAGCGATTGATACTTCAGCAACTGGAAAATGAAACCGCGGCCGCAAACCCTGAGGAGTATCAGAACCATCGCAACGAAGTGGAAGCGATTATTCGCACCACGCAGTGCGAAATTGAACGTCGGGAACAGGAGATTGCGGAATTGAAATCGATCATCGAGCAGCAATCGAACACTCGCGACGGTGTTGCGATCGGAGCCGCTGCCATCGCTCAGATGATCGACTCGGACGAGTTGGTGCGAGCGGAGCGTGAGAAGCTGGCTGCCATTCAGCAAGAGTGGGAAGCCAAGTTGCGCGAAGCTGAAATCGAGATGTCACTTGAACGCGCGAAACTGAGCCGTGAACGCGCTGAGCTCGAAGAGCGACTTCGAAAGCCCGACACCGTCAAACCAGCTCCAACGGAAACTCCGCCCAGTGCGGACGGTAAACCCGTTCGACGCTGGCTCGAGCACCTTGGCTTACGCGAAAAGTAAGTCGTTCGAGCCGATCAAAGCCATCATTCCGTGAGCCTGAGTCGCTTATTGAGTTTCCCCACACGAAGCAATCCAAAATCTCGCATCTAGAAACATTGGCTAGCTGACTAAAGTCGCGCCGAGCCCTGAGCCGCGCTGATTAGACTAGCGTCGGGGGGTTTTGCGAGCCGAACGCGCTAGCGTCGGGCGGTGGTTGGTTCGACCGCAGTTAGGCTTGCCGCGATCAAGGTGAGAGGTAGCGAAAGAAGTTGCGGAATGGTTGACCAGGAACGTAGACAGTGGGTTGGCCAATAATTCCGCGGCCGATCTGTACGTTGTAGTTTTCTTGGCCGAGTGAAAACAGTGGAGAGTAACCGGAGTTGTTCGCCGAGTAGGTGCCTGGTGCCAAGTTAGGTGTAATCGTGGGAGGCACGTACGTTCCGGGAACTGCGCCGGGCGGCGGGTAAGTTGGAATGATGGTCGAGGGTGCACACTGATATTGAGTTGGATAAACGCCTGGTCCAACTGCGGTGGGGGCGTTTTGAAACTGTGGCAAAGTCGGTTGCGTGTTGGCGATGTTCGCTGAAAGCGGTGCCGGTTGCAGCGGAGCTTGCACGACATTTTGATAAGCGACCGTTCGAAACAGCGATGGATTGTAGGCCGACGTCGGGTAGTTGCCGACACGTGCCGGTGCTGGCGAAACGAATGGGTAACCGGTGGCGATGTCGATGGGCCGCGAGTTTGGCCCGAAGCCGCTGGGCATGGTGGGTGCTACAGGTCGCAAGCCGTCGCTAGGATTGTTCGATTGGTTTGTGTTGCTCGTCGGATTCTGTACTGCCCGTAGATTGTCGCTCGCCGCTACGTTGCGATACGGATTGCTGTTCGGATTGCTGTTCGGATTGCTGGGAGGGAGAACCTGATTCGAAGTTGCGTAGGGATCGAATGAGTTGGCTTGCGCGGATTGGTTTAAGCCGGCAGCGGGCTGTTGGAATTGCTGCGGAGGTTGTTGCGAACTTTGCAGCGAACCCTGAAGTGCGTTAGGCATAGAGGGTATCGAAGGCGGAAGTACACTCGGTACACCATAATTCTGGTTGGCATAGTTTTGACCGCCAAAACTAGCCGCGGGCAAAGCTGTGTTCGAATTGGGTAACGGTGGGAGTCCCGTTCCAGGCGATTGATAGTAAGCGGCTTGTACGACAGGCGAAGCGGTTGCGTCGGGTAACGCTGTTGTCGGAGCTGCGCGATTGCTAGCTGACCATCCGCCGGTGTAGCGCTGCGGTGCTTGTTGCGCAGG
>JBGSJB010000359.1:0-2541 GCA_041742175.1 Pirellulaceae bacterium | reverse complement strand
GTGAAAGCGTAAAATGGGCTCGAATCCTTCGAGTCTAGCACCATCGCTCCCTGGTCCGGCTCACATTGTTCGTCTGCACATTGACTAAAGACAACCCCTGCCTATTATTTCTCTCGATTACGCGACCTTCAAAGCACTGGTGTATTCACCTACTTGTGGAATCCTAGAAAAGCTCCGTGAACGAGTGTTTAGCGACTAGCGAAAGATTCATGCAAGACCAAATCTGGCTCCTCAAGTCAACCAATTTGCTGGAGATGTTCAACGCCGATCAGCTAGCCGCGATTGAGCGCCAATCGCGATGGAAGAAATTTTCTCGAGGCATGCCAATCTATCTGCCCGGCGAAAATGCCGACTCGATCTACATTGTTGCCGATGGTTTGGTAAAGCTCTGCCATCTTACGGCTGATGGAAAAGTCTCCACGCTGGCGTTCATCAAGCTTGGCGAAGTTTTCGGTGAGCTGTCGTTGATTGAGACGGGTAGTCGCGGTGAATACTGCGAAGCGGTGACCGATACGACGATTATCCGTATACCTCGAGAGACGCTGTTGCCTTACATGGAAGAGAACGTGCGGTTTGTTGTTGCCATTACTAAGATCGTCGGATTTCGCCGACGCAAAATTGAGAATCGACTCAAGAGTTTACTATTTTCATCCAATCAACAGCGTCTCTCCCATTTGCTGCTTGATCTGGCTGAACAATTTGGATCAGCCGTCGACGAAGGTATTCGCATTGGACTGAGACTGTCACATCAGGAAATTGCCAATTTGATTGGTACTACTCGTGAGACAGTAACGATCATGCTGGGGAAAATGAGGGAAGACGGGATGATTGGCGGGAAGCGTGAGAGTGTTGTGCTTACGGATATTTGGCGACTGGCGTCGTCGGTTGATCGCGAGTGGCAAGGGAAAGAAGTGTCTGACCGGTGAGCCGTTTTTATCAGCAGTCAGAGACCTCAGCAGTTGGGTAGGCGTGTTGACTTTAAAAGGAAGACAACCGACTGCTCAGCTTGGATTGCCTGCAGCTTAGCTTTGCAAAACGGGCACTTCTTCAGATGCTGTTCCACTTGAACGCGTTGCGACTCAGAGAGCGAGTCGGAAGCATATGCAGGCAAGAGATTCGCGACTTGATCGCACCTTAGAGGCCTGAGATTCGAAGTGAAAGGTGTCCCTAGCGCGCCGTTAAAGGCAATCGCAACCAGCAGGAGAATGGCAACCGGCGCGATCCAAGCAGCTTGCTTCATCATTCTTCGCCGTTGAGAACGCTTCGTTAAGGACTGCAGTGTTCCACTCGGGCATTGCTCCCAAGTATCAAAATCGCTGGTCTGTGAATTCATGGGTTTGGAATTCATGGTTGGAGCTTAGTTTTGGTTGCCATGCGAATTTAACTTACAGCCAATCGCGGCTCGCGTCAAAGCGCGACGAGAAATTTATCGTCACGCGGAGGAGCGGTGTATGTGAGTTTGCTCACGCTGAGCAGGAGATTCGTTAAGAATTTGCTGGCCAGACGCAAGATGCAGATTTTTGCTTCGGGTGTGAGTTCGCTCACATCCTCTGTTTTCACTCCGGTCTAGCATGGAGAGGTGCCGTCGACCTTTCGCCCGCACTGTATCGAGTAACGCTTCTAGTTGATCGGAATAATGAAGATGCGATTAGTGAGAATTTGTGCGGTTTTCAGCCTTTTGGCAATCGGCTGGCAGAGCCACTCCCAAGCGGCTATCGTCAACGTGACGGTAACGTTTCAGAACCTTGCGCCAACCAACAGCGTATCGTTCGCACCCCTGCGAGTTGGGTTCAACAGCGGAACCTTCGACTCCTTTAACATTAATACCACAGCCACGGCACCGATCATCTCCATCGCAGAAGGCGGTAGCGGGGCGGATTGGTTCCCAGCTTTTGCGGCCGCTGATCCCACGGCAGTTCTTGGCACGGTAGGTGGCGCATTGGTCCCCACCGCCAATGCCGGCGGCGGATTCGCAAGTTCAGCTTCTCGAACCTTCACGATCGACACCAGCGTCAATCGCTTTTTCACCTTTGCGTCCATGGTGATTCCGAGTAATGACTTGTTCATCGGAAACGACGATCCAGCGGCCTTTCAGATTCTTGACGCAGCAGGCAACTTGCTGATTTCACAAATCAATCAAACAGCATCGGAGATTTGGGACGCTAATTCAGAAGTCGCCATCGCTGCCAATGCGGCTTTCGTAGCCGGTGGTGTAAACGGCAATCGCGTTGAAGAAGGAGGCACGGTTGCCTTTGACTTCTCTGAGCTGAACGTCTTCAACGGGTTGGTAACGGGAGCGGGTTACACCTTTAACAATAGCCTCATCGGTTCCACGGACATTGCACGGATTTCGTTCTCTGTAACAGCTGTGCCAGAGCCGAGCTCAATGGCTTTGGTCGGACTAGTGCAGCGTCACAGCTTGGAATTAGGGTTGGTAAATTGAGCGTTTTAAGCGAAGCTGATGGGAACCACGGAGGGATCCCATGCAAAAGAAGTATATTGTTCGGTTGAGCGATGACGAACGTGTTGAGCTAACCAGCG
>JBGSJB010000358.1:0-11711 GCA_041742175.1 Pirellulaceae bacterium | reverse complement strand
GCTGGTTAGCTCAACACGTTCGTCATCGCTCAACCGAACAATATACTTCTTTTGCATGGGATCCCTCCGTGGTTCCCATCAGCTTCGCTTAAAACGCTCAATTTACCAACCCTAATTCCAAGCTGTGACGCTGCACTAGTTAAGCAAAAATGAAACGTCGCGATGCCTAAATGCCATCAAATTCAAGCTCGGCGATTGCTCTCGATGTCGCTTCGTTAGTATCGGCTACCACTTCATTCTTTGAATCTCGGCGCTCGGATAATTGCTGAATGAAGTCATCGAGCCAGTCCGAGCGGGTAAATCTTTGACCACCAACTTTCACCGACTTTAATACGGTGCCGCCGACACCTCTTGACGTCCAGCGAAAACCGATAGCGGTGTGCTTCGATGGTAGGCCTCTTCGCTTGAGTTCGTCTGGAATCTTGCGAATAGCGATGTATTCTGCGTTCTGCATTCTAACACTCCTAGGGATGGATGGTTGCGATCAGGAGCAAGTGTAGGGAAATGCAGTCAGAGTTCTCGGACGCGAGACCTCCGAAATTCTTTCATCCGCTATTCCAACTCTGTAGGCCTCCTCAACTCCCAACTCTAGATTTCGGACGTTAGGCATCCGAGAAGCGAAGCAAGAAATGCGCACGATTGAGTGGGTTTGCGGATTGATGTTTGACCTCCATCAGTCCCATTTCCAATCAACCGCACTGTTTTGGGAGATCTGACCATGCGCACTTATAACGCGCAACCTGAGGAAGGCTTAGTAAAAACGGGGGTAACATTTGTCGACAGTCTTTTGGACGGGGGGATGAGACCAGGCAAAGTCTTTGCCCACTGCGGCACGATCGGAAGCGGCAAGACTACTCTAGCAACTCAAATTGCAGCAAACATTCTGAGGCAGGAATTCCGACGTGGTAGCCGGCGAAATATTTACTACTTCGATGTCGAGGGCAACGCTGACTACAAAGCGAAACTCTTTAGCTACTTAGCTCAAATCGACCGTGCAATCATATTTGATGCTCTGTTCAGGACCGGTTTATCTGGCCTAAGTACACGAAGCAACTATAAGCAATATGAAAAAGAGAGGAACCCAAAGGAGATTGAGGAAGCAGAATCGGGGGGGCGAGCTTGGCCACCCGGAGAGCAGGAGCGACTTGAGTCAACAGAATCGCTGCTCACATGCTTCAAGTACTGTACAGATCAGCAGCTCAAGGGGATTAATGGGCTTTCTGCTGAATATTTATCAGGAATGATTGATAAGTCGAACGCTGCGTTGATAGTCGTAGATGGGCTGGGATCACTAACCGAGCTTGTATGTCACGTGCAGCGTCGTAGTTCGGCTCCAGAAGATTTCAGACGGACAGCTAGAACCCTTCGTCAACTAGCGGCTGAGTGCCAATGTCCAGTTTGGGTGACCCACCAGCTTAACTCAAACGCGAACAAGAGTGAGACGACAGGGCAGGTACCAGATACCGCTAGCACGTCGCGCATAAAGAGTCTTTGGAGTTATGTCGACGACGGCATAGTAAGTGGACTTCCTCAAAATGCACGTGCAATATTTCGTCGACTTTTACCGCCCAGTCTCTCCGATCAGTTCATTATTGGCCAACTGGATACGCGATACGCTCGCTGGGTTGAGCCTGATCGAAAATGGCAGATTTGGAACGGCAGGATCAGTGAAATTGAGGGCACAGTCGAGCGCCAATCATATCTGACGCCGGGATGGGATCCACGAGCGGACGGATTTGCAAATTGATTGCACTAGCACCTCAGGATATCGATGAACCATCGATTCCCGATTGGTGGGATATCGACAAGCATTCCATCAACGATACATACGCCCAATCTCGCGCTGATAAGATCGCTGCGCGTCAACTTGTAACTTTGGAAGCTCGCTCATGGTACTGGGGACTTGCAGAGTCTGATCGATCGGATCGAACTGGATACCTCATGCCAATCACGCTGCTCGGGCGACGAGGAAACTATTTTTGGCAGCTGATCGATATGCCCCCGCCCACAGGTCTTTGGTTGATGCAAACTCATTCGTGGTTGAATAGTCCAATCGCTCAGATTCGGAAGTGTGCGGGTACGCATTACGATCCAGCAGGGCTGACGAAGCCGCAAGTTTCCAACGACAGAAAGGTCCTCCGCGCGATAGCCCAACATGGACTTAAGTTAGATGAACAACTGAGACGGAACGCTCAGATTGCAGATTTACGAACGCTAAAGGCGTCGATTGCACGGCTATGCGAACAGCGGTTGCTTCTGAGATCTGACGATGGACTCGTGGGGTTCTATAGGCCTTCAGAGTCTGAGATAGATCGCTGGCAGTTCGTGAACCCATTTCAAGCCGACCGTTCCAAGAAACGTAAGTACCACGCCATACTTTCCGAGGAAGCGATTAGAGTGCTCATCGTTAAGCAAGTGCAAAAGAATTTTGCGGTCAATCAATCGGGAACCAGCCAACGTCAGTTACGGGGGATTTTACCGTGCAGTCCGCGACGTCTCGCAGAAGTTCTCGATGAAATGGTAATTCGGGAACTTTTGGCTTACGTACCGCACAAGAAAAATCGCTATTTTCCGAAATCTTAGTTCGACCACAAGGGCCTATCGGTACCCCTGATTGCATGATTTACGTACGTCTTCGCATCCGCGACCCGGACAATCGCAGAGTTTTGTTGACTATTGACAACTACCAGAAATCCATAACCACAACTGTTACCAAGGAGGTCCCACAAGTTGCTCCCAACATAAGTCCCCATCAATAGTTCTAAAAAGAGAAAGACACTCTTTTCGCGGAACAATTTTTGAAGGGACTTTGAGGAACTTTTTGAGGAACCCATGTGTGGTGCGTAGTTAATCCATTTCACTTGTAAAGAGAGCCAACTATGTCGGTCGTTCAACCTGTTTATTCCACCGCTATACCAGTCGCGCCGATGGATGTTCGCCGTTGGTGCGTTTGGCGATACTGGAATGGCCAAAAGGTCCCGCGGCGCGTAGATGACACTGGAAACGCGGTCCTCAAGGATCTATCTACTCTGACATCCTTCGAAAACGCCTATTACGCATTCGAAAATCCTCCGTTTGGCGCATTTGACGGTATCGCATTCTACCTGAGCAGGCACGACATGACTTACTGCCTTGATCTTGACAGCTGTGTAGCGCATGACCAAATCAGCCTTTGGGCGATTTCAATTTTGCAGGCAGTTCCCAGCTATAGTGAGCTCAGTCCAAGCGGAACTGGATTCAAGATTTTTGCAATCGGTAAGGTCCCGTCATGGATAAATTGTCGCAAGTCATATCGGATTCCCGAGTTTATACCGGCCAACGCGCAAAAAAAGTCTGAGTGCCTCGTCATCCGCGAAGGCTTGGTAGCGATCACCGGGCGGCAGCTCTCTGGTGTACCCAATAGCTTGATTGATGATAGGGGTGCCCTGCTGAAGCTGTGCGACAACTGGGAACAAAAACTTCGGTTTAATCAACCAACGCCAGTGGTTACAAAATCGCAAACACTGCTTCCCCCCGCATCGATCGTTGAGGCTACGCGAAGGTTGAAGGCCTGCAACATGCCGCCACAGGCAGATGATGGCTCGCGGCTGCTCTTTTCTCTAGTGATTTTCATGATTGAACATTGGAACGCTCGCGATCAAGAAATCCACCAAGTGATCAACAACTACCACAAAGACACACCTCTGCGAATGCTTGATGGGCTGATTGACACCCATCCGGTAATCCAGATCAGGATAGAGCAAGCGAGATGTCGGTTGCGAGCAAAGCTAAGCGGACAGTAGCGGATAAGGTTGATCCACAGTTGATCCAATCGACGGAACTCAGCTAACACTTGCACAGTGGTGAGTTCAGTTCTTCCGTAGCCAATAAATCACACGAACAGCCCGCCGTTGGCTTATGTCAAACTAGGGAAACCGAGTTTAGAAATGCGCACGGCGCGCGGGCACTTCTCTTGTTTTTCAAGCATGCGACCTAGCAACTTTGACTTTCAGCTATCCAAAAGCGCGCAGCCTTGAAAGAAGTTGACTTCGATGTCTAGGACAGAATTCCGGTCGACACTCATCGGAAGGGAGTTTGGCAGACTTTCATGTACGAATTTACATCGCTGGTTCAACGTAGCAAGTCGAGAAAGCTCTAAGGCTTGCAGGTGCCGCGTGGTTGATTTCTGGATGTTGGAAAACACGCGGTTGCTTCATCGAAAGCGAGTTGGAGCTGGATTTCGAACTTACTGCCGTTCGACGGCAGAAGTGCAGTTGCGGTTTTGCTGCGTTGAAGATTGTTTGAACCGATACAGAACGTTTTTGGAGACGCGTACCGTGCCGGATAGGATTTAGGGTTTGAAACCTAGACCCAACGAAGCGATAGCGACCGATGAAACTTGAAAAACAAGCGCGAGCCTGGCTGGAGACGCTCAACGAACTAGGTATCCATCTGGCTAGCGCGGCCGCCTGGCAGGCGCGATGTCCAAACTGTGGAAAAGGCGTGATCCGGTTCTACACCGATACGGTGATGGGCGGGATCCGATTCCACAGCGAATGCTGCATCGGCAGCGGCGACTTGCTCGACTTGATCGCGATAAGACAAAGTTCATCGCGGCCCGAAGCGTTAATTTGGCTTGAGAATCGTCTGCCGGAAATGTTTCTGCACTACAGCAGCCCATCGAGTTCCGCTACCGAGCTCAACACTAGACGCAAAAAGATTGAGGACCTCTGGGACGTCGCACATCCAATGTCACCGACGCGCTGGTCTACCGAGTTATTGCGTATTTGTGACAGCCGAGGACTGCCGATCCGGCAAGTGCTGAACTGGAACGAAAACAGCATATCCGACATGTTTCGGATCGCTACGGCGGAGCAGCTGCAGGCGATTAGTGACGAATCATCGCGGTCGACGAATCGGCGTTTCTTAGTGAAGCCGGCCGCAAAAGATAGTCAGGCCTACTTAGTCGCTCGGCTCTTCACGCTGCCGGGCCAGGTTTCAGGCATGAGCTTCTTTGCCGTCGGACAGAACAACGAACACATTGAGTTCCACTGGTCGGTCGGCGATAGGCCTGTCGCGGACGCAGGCTTCTTGATTCATCCGCGCCGGCTCGGTGGTGGCGAGCCGTTGGCGATCATGAACAGCCCCCGATGTGCGCTCTACGCTGCTTTTCACGCAGCGGCCGTTGACAAGCAACCGATCTCGATCGCCTGTTTGATTGACGATAACGAACTTTGCACGCGGTCGATACAACCGCTCGTTGGGCGTTCGACCAAGGTCTGGTGTGGAAAGTTAACTCCGCGGACTCTGCAGTGTGCCGCCCGGCTGGATTCGAGGGTATCTCACTTTCATTTTGTGAACGGCAAACTGCGAATCTCTGGCCTGGAGGCGAGGTTCATGATTGATCTAGACAACTTTTTACAGGATCGATCGAAGAGTTGGGACGACGCGTTGTTCGAGCAAGGTGAAAGATCCAAAGCGACCGGCGCACTTTACGAACTAATCCTCGCCGCGGACCTCGACCGTGAAGTTGTCGAACGGCTTGCCTACAAGCACGCGCCAGCCCACACGGCCATGTTGATCGAGCGATTTGTGCGGCCCCTGTCGAATCAGTTTATCGCAACCGCCGCGGGGGCCGTCGAGCAGCGTCAGTACGGCTGGGTTACGCTACGCAAAGGTAAAGAGCTACTGATTGCTAACAAGTGCTGGCGCGTTGCGAGTATCAACTACGAGGACCGAGCGACTCAGGCCTGCGTTGAGATCCTGGACGACGGCACGTGGCACAAAGCCAGCGTGGATTACCAGCAACTCGCCGCCGCGCCCTTCAAAGTGGTTGCCGACGCGTGCAATCGAATCGGGCTATCTCCGTTCACCTGTGAACAGAAATGGCAAACGCGGGCTCTGCATATCGCGACTCAGTTCCATCCAAACATCGAGGTCCTAAAGCCCACGAAGCTCGGACTTGTGGGTGACAGTGTTCGAACAACCCGTACCGAGATATTGGTCTCGGATGGTAGCCTGCAGCCGATTGCCGGTACGTCAAACTACACGTTGCTGCCGTCGGCCGGCAGAGAGTTGCCATCCGCCACTTCCCTGGTGGCGATTTGTCGTAGCGTCCCGTTGGTTTGCGCCGTTACGGCGCTGGTACAGCAGCTCGCGAGACACTTTCTTGGTCAGCGAGAACTGCTGGTAGTTTGCGGCGGTCAGTACGCTCGTATCGCCAGTCAGGTCCTGCATGCATGCGGCTTCCGTGATGCAAACTGCCTGCCGGTACTTCGCACCGTCGACCTAACGCAAACTTGTGACCCGCAGCGAGCGAAGCGGGAACTGCTCGGTGACGATGCAGTGTGGGGCAACACCGACTGCGATGTAGCCCACTGGCTAGCCGGGATGCGGCCCACGATCTATTTAGGTCGTCAGTGCAAACCCAGTGAGCGTTTCCTCGCCGACAACCAGATACAATCGATCGTGCTACACCTCTTTGCTCGTACGCTCTCGCGACTCCACGCCGGTGTGCCGTGCTCGATAGCCGCCAACGATGCTTGGTGTTCGCTTCTCAAGGACCGCCACGTTGAAGTAGCACCCCCGGATCACATACCAGTCGTCAACGTTCCCAGAGCGGTTGGCTATTGGATCAGCCGAGGACTGACGTCGAGCATACTACAAGCAACTGCCAAGAAGCCTCGCGCGGTCAAGAAAACGTCCGTCTGGCCAGACCGAAACTTAAAGTACTTCTGGGTCCATCAGGCGGCGATCAACTATACGCTGGACAAGTTCTCATTCCCCGGTTGGGACATCGCCGAGCTTCAGGCCGTGGTTGAACAATCGGGCTGTTTCGCTGGCGCGGAACGACTTGGCCGAGCGGTCGCCTGGAAGTTTCACCGCGGCATCCTCTCCGCCGAAGCCAATTATGCAATCAGGAACTTCGGCGAAGTTCGATCGAACCCGCCGCTTCAACCCTTGGTCCAATCGGAAGCCGAAGCGTTCAAGCCGCAGCTTCCCGTTCAGCTGCCGGTCGACGCGGGGTTCGTAACTTCGTCCGATCAGGCCACAGCGCCGGAGGGCTCACTGGAGATTAGTCCAGACACCACGGGTGAAAGTCTTTTAGCCTGCCTGCAAGCCGCCTCGTCATGCCGGTCGGAGCCTGAACGAGATCTCTAGGGCTCGCCGCGTCGATGTAAGCGGAAAACGTCGATGCTCTGAACGAACAGCCCACCGCATCGGATGATCAATCAAACGTATCGGGTTTGCCTCGAAATCTATTCGGTACATTCGAGCCTTACAGATTTGCTTTCGGGTTTTTGACTTTCTCTAATTGTTGCTGATCGGGACGCAGCTGTCGTAGCCGCGGACCAGTTGACTACAAGAACAAGATTAAACCCAGAGAGGGCTTTGATGAAACCTAACCAAATTAACCAAATGGTACTCGAACTTAAGAACGCTGCTCGTAAGCTGGTTGAGATCAGCGACGAATGGCATCAGCTTGAAGAAAAATGGAACAGCACTGTCGCCGACTGGGTCCAGAGAGTGATCGATATCGGACAATCGCTGAGGGAATCGAAAGCCGCCCATGGCTCGGGCTGGAAACATGATTATCCAACGCTAGGCTTTGATTTTAGCTATAACGTCGCGTGTAGGTACATCGCCTGCGCAAAGCATCCAGACGCCCGCGGAGAAGCGACGACGGTTGAAGATTGGGCTAAGGCCGCTGTCAATTTAGAACGCGCTCAGAGCAACGCTAAGACGACGAAAGAAACGGATCGAACGAAAAGGTCTGAAGCTAGAAAGTTCATAGATGCAAGTTCCGCAGACGATTTGGTGACTCATGATGAACAAGCTCTCAGTGAGACTTTCAGCGAGTCTGCGATGGTTACAGCTCCGATTCAAAGCCATCTAAAACTCTCGGTAGACAGTTCTATTCCCGATCAGTTGCAGGAATCTTTCGACCAGCTACATCATGCGATCGTCTCCGATCCGCGCCTCGAGCAGCTACGACCGCTTTGGCAAAGATGCTTGAGGGCTTGGAGCAAGGTTGGGTCCCTCTCATAAGAGCGGTATCGCCGCAGGAAACGGACGATACCGTTGAATCGGGGGGCACCGATGAAGCCTTGGATCCCATGGCCGTATTGCTCAACGCGTAATCCTTTTCGCGTGAACTCGAGCGAAATTGCTGTGCAGTATGGCGAATTAGTTCGAGATTCGAGTTGCTCTAAGGTTCTAGCTTGCTGGAACCTGCTGGAACCTGTTTGACCGCAAAGATAAGAACGCCGGCTGATCGCTTGGGCAGTGAAATCGATTCGTTCGGTCACGTTAGGTAGCTGGCGTACCGTTGGACGGCAGCGAGTGAGACCAAAGCTCCCAAGCCGCTCTTGTGCCCGAGGAACCTGAATACGCGCCGGCAGCTTACTTCCTGCAACTTCAAACGCCAAAATACTCTGCCGTTCGACGGCGAGGGTGACATGCAAATCAGATGCAGGAATCCTTCAACCGATTTGCTTGAGTTATCAACGACGGAGCCCAGTGATCTGCTCTAGTTGGCGTCTTCATTTCGGGTAACCCTGTTCAGGTCGAGCGACCGTTTACTGAATTCGTTTGGTGGAGTTTGTCCAAGCGAGTTGAGCGACGGGCTTCCGCGCCGGCAATTTCAGTTTGGAAGCGTCGTTGAGTAAATGACGGCAACGTCGCCTCCCGCTTCGCGGAGATCGGCGGCGTCATCGATTCGGTCTTCAGATCGCTGCCGTCAAACGGCGAGTCCAAATCGATCTGGGAGTCGGGCTGTTCAGTTGAGAACTCCGGCGGTGACAAGCGGTAGGAGATTGCAGACGAACGTGAGAACAAGCAATTTAATGATGCTGGACGACACCATTATCTTTACCTGTGCGTGGCAGCTTATTCACGAAATCTTAATTAGGAAGGGCTGCATGTTGCGTTGGACGGTGTGTCTATACGGTTGATTGCTCCTTCCGCATGAATGCGATGTTCAATGATTTCTGATAGGCGTCATTCGAAGCTTTGGTTTTAGCTTCAGGACGAAAAGTCATGGGGCTTCATTGCCGGCAATCGGGGATATACAATCGTCGTCAGTTTCAGGCCCCGATTCTACGATTAAGGTCGCGCGATGAATCGAGTTGCATTGTGGATGTACAAAGTTCAAAACCAGGAGTTCGGACCCGTAACGGCCGCGGAGTTGAAACAACTGGCCAAATCCGGCACCATCACACCGAGCGATCAAGTTCGTCCTGAGACGCTTTCGAAGTGGTCGCTCGCTTCCAGCGTTAGAGGATTGTTTCCCGAGGTAGTTGAACTAGTGCTGGACGATTCAAGTGACCTTAACGAACAAGTGGATGCGCCGGCAGTTGGACCTACCCCTTTGCCCAATCCAGTTGTTGGATCACCACCCAGCATAGTAGCTCAGCGTCCTCACGATACGCTGCCCGTAGCCAAAGCGGAGCTGTACTCGCATAGTGCGTTAGGGCTAAAGGCACAGGTTTCAGAAGCGGTTTGGCAGAGGCTCGTCCAGTTGCAGTTACCTGTGAGCGATGAACTTTTCTGGGTTCGGCTTTCGGCGTTTCGCAGTCGGCGAAAAGAGGTTTCGCCCAAAGAGGCGGAAGTAAAGAACTTCTGGCAACGAGCGTCCGAAAAGATCTCTAGCTTTGCAGAGACAGCAGAGATCCAAACAAATAGATTCCTAGTGGTTTCAAGCGACAATCGTTTGTGGGTTACGAACCAGTTGGCTGCGGTAGGCGAAGCGTGGAGCCTTCCTTCTGAAGATTGCCGGCTCACTTGCAACTGGAATGCGTACGAATTGGTTGTGAACCTGGAGCCGACTGCACCCAGTATTGAAGTCGAGCTTGCACAATTTAAGTTCGACATGTCCCGCGATAGCGGTAGTCGATGTTATGGATCACCCAATCGCATCATTTACTTAGCGAATGCGGGCCCGGCCGAACTTCCAACTGAGCATTGGACGTGTCATCCATTAGTTAGCCGAGTGAAGACTGCCAAGATGGGCTCGTTCCTTAACCCAATGGACGCGACTGGTCGGATTGGAATCGCCGGGGTAACCGATTCTGCCATTGTCTTTGGGAATAACACGAACGTTGCCTCGCTCAACTTTGCAAATGTTCTCGCTTGGCGGAAAGGCGACGGTTGGTTGCTGGTTCTTTACGATACCGGAAAACAACTGCAATACGTCAGCATCGTGACTAACGGGTCGGTGTCGACTGCCGAGGACGTGAGAGCATTTGTTGCAAGAATTGACGAAACCAATTTGGCTGCACGAGACGCCGCGGAGGAAATGATCGTTTCCACGTCGCCTGAAAAGCAAGCGGGAACACCCATTCTCGCAGTGACAAACGGTGAAGTGGAACCGCCCGTAGTCGGCGTCGATCGTCGTGCTCAGCCTCATCGCGCGCTAGACGCAATTGTTCAGACATTCTCACGTAAAACTTCGAACAAGTTCTGCGAAAAAATGCTCCTCGCGTCGGAGTTTTCGGCAACACCCTTGTTTGGCACACCACGCAAGCGATTGCTAGTTATTTGCCGAGACAACGACGTGCAGATTGCAATCGCGGAGCCCAATGATTCTCGCTGGGAGACGCTCACGGTAATCGCATCGCATTATCTACGGCTGCGAGAGACGATCGTTCGATGGCAGCGGTTTTTAGTCAAGCTCGAAGCATTGGAGTTAAGACGTAACGAAGTATCAGCCACTCGCGAGTTCTTGCAAAGCATCGATGAACTGACTTCAGCCATCAATCGCGGCGCGAGTCCTCAAGAGATCGCTCGCATGCAAGTCGACATGGAACGGGCCATCGAAAAATCCAAAGCTCAAGAAGAGATGCTCGACGTTGCCATGGAAGCCGCTGGAACTAGCTTCGAAGGTGACTTCCCCGCCAGCGATGGCGCGTTCGCAGAAATGGAGCGTTCGATTGCAGGAGCCTTGGGTCAGGAATCTCGCAACTTGACCGCTGGTCATGCAAATCAACGTTCGACCGCTAAGCTGGATCGCGAAGTTGGTCGTGCCATAGAGGATTTGGCGCGTTCCAGCAGTCCTCGGAATCCAGCTAGTTAAAAGTTGAGCTTAGTGAGGCGAGAGGAGCCTGCACATTGCTGTCCAAATGTAGAAGCACGATGCGCCCAAGCTGTGGCGCTCTTCGTTCCTTACAAAGCGTTACGCATGTTAGCTGTAACGCGAGTCTCCCAAACCAAAGGCTGGGCGCGAGAGTATCGCGACCACTAGGCTAATCGCAAGAAAGCAACCCAAGTACAATTCGAGTCCATAGGTCTTAATGGAGACGATTGCTGAAATTGCCCCGAGGAAGAAAACGACAAACTTCAAAACGCTCATGGCACACTCCCAAGGAAATGTGCATGAGCAACCGGGCGGGGCGACTACAGTTGACGTGATCGGCCTTGCGCGGCAATGGTCATGCGAACCGAACTATTTGATAGCCAGGATTTTGGCCATCACCTCATTACGTAGTTCCTCTGTCAGAACACTGATGTGATTCATCGTTCGAAACATGTGTTGATAATCCATCCCGTATCCAACGTAAAAATCACCGTCTAATTCGGGGTGAACCACGAATTTGATGTCGATTTCCGGTTCAACCCTGCGGCTCGATTTTTTGTCGATCAGTGCAGTAACTTGCAGCGATCGAGGATCGTGGGCGAGGATGTAGTCCGACACCGTTTTTATCGTCACTCCGGTGTCAACAATGTCCTCGATG
>JBGSJB010000357.1:0-1955 GCA_041742175.1 Pirellulaceae bacterium | reverse complement strand
CGAGAACTCGGTTGCAACGCACTGTTCCACAGCAAAGGGGGCTATCTATTGTCTATTGCTTGTCTCGTGTTGGCGTCAAATCGTAATTTCCCTGAAGAGCATCACCGCAAAACGAATCTGCTGTAACGAATACATGTGATTCCTTGAGCTGAACAAGTCTCGCGCACGATGCACACGTCAGATTTGTGCAGTTATCCAGATTTAGTGACGCAAGGTCGAGGCTACACAAGTTGGCGAGTCCCTGGTCGGTTAAAGGCGAGTCAAAAATACTGATCATGAACTCCCGATCTTCGCCTGGGCCAATCAGCGTAAATCCAGTCGGTAGCTTGCTGAGATACGGCAGCATGGCGTCAACTTGTTTATCAGTTGTTTTATGTAAATAGAGATTGTAACTGCCTTCAACCATCTCGAAAGCTAGGGACCCACCGTTTGCAGAAACAAGTCGCGCAGTTTCCTCGAACTGTCGCTGCCTAATCGTCCACAGGATCAAAGGGAAAGACGCCAAGCCAACTATTGCTACGAAACTCGTAAGGCAGATGGCGCCAATTCGAAGGTTCATCTTATTCTCGAATGCAGAACGACTGCGTTAACGCGGCGGGCGCGTTGGACTTTGAATTCAACAATCGCGTGATCGCCCGCTCGCGTTCAACGCTTGGTTATTTGGCATTTGCGATTTGGGGTGACCTGGCGAACCTAAGACTTGGGTGGCCAAAAGTCTTTCAAACGCCGTGGCTTATACAGTGGGCCAGCGTCGCCTTTCGCATCTTGTTCGTCGGGGTAAAGCATCGCTTCCGCAACATCTTCGGTTGCATTGTCTTTTGGGTCTTTAAACCTGTCGGGTGTGCTAGTGGGATCATGAAGAACCCACCAGTCCTTGATTATTTGATTTGCAGTTGTCATTTGGTCAATTCGCCTCTTTCATGATTTATTCGAACCGAAAGTCTGTTGATCCGTCGCGAAGCAGTTTTACGGGAACACCAAGCAATCCGTTTTCTTCGTACACTTTTATGCCCTGACGCATGACCTGATCGGCAAGTTCGCCCATCACATCGCGTCGAAGCTTGGCAAGGTCGTAAGCCAACAGCACCGGCAAGTGGAGAACTTGCGGAGGTTCTCCGTGTTCGTTGTGAAAGGCGGCTTCGGCATCAATTATTGCGTGCCATAGTTCCAACGGCTCCATGTTTGGGCTCCTTTGCACATGCCCATTTGCCAAATAACGGTTCGGATCACCGAGTCGGCGCGATGATCTCTCCATTGCCAAACGCACCGCTCGCCGACTTCGGTGCATCCGTTGGTTCTGCTACTCCTCTCGTTTTATCGACGGATCAAAATGGTCTATCAATAAAGTTAGTCGTTTACGCTTGGAATTGGAGACAAGTGCGTCAAGAACAACAGGTTTCCCTAATTGGACTGAATTTTCGCTCGAGTTGAACGTAAGGTTTTTGCGAATCGGGAGCTTTTTCCCGTCGACGACAGGACCAAACTCACCAGTATCGGAAGATTTCTTGTAGTGAATTTCTACACGTAGTCTTCCATCGCCCGATTCTTCTATCATGCCGCGAATAGAAACCTTATCGACGCCAATTATGGTGCTACCGAAAAATGCACTGTTACTTCGTACGACAATCTCAATGCTTTCGGGGACTCTCGAGTCAGGCTCTCTGTCGCCGTTTGGAAGTTCGCGTAGACCAACAGTCTCCACTCGAAGCAGATAGTCGTCAGCAACTGCGCAAGTGCCGGAGAATAAAGTCAGCAAGATTGTAGCAAAGTAGCATTTTATCATCGCGAAATCCCTTTCCTTTGAATTGCAAGCAGAACGCTTTGGATCAACATGCCCGCGAGTGTTGATCCTCTAAAGCAGAATGACGTTATCGCGGGCTATGTTGCATCCAATTGTTCAACGTCTCATCGAAGGAGTTTGATTATGTCGAGTCCGCAAGTGCAAACCGAATCAG
>JBGSJB010000356.1:0-14118 GCA_041742175.1 Pirellulaceae bacterium | reverse complement strand
CTGCGCTGCGTGCGTCGGCCACCAGTGAATCGAGCAGCGATTTAGCTTCGTCCACTTTGTCGGCATCGACCATTAATCGCACTTTGTTCTGAACCAGCGATCTGGTCATTGACGGTGCTCTGTCGCCCATCGCTTCATTGAGCTTGGCGATTGCCGCATCGACTATCGTTAGTTTTTCTTCGTACTTCAGTTCGCGATCCAACTGAACGCGCATCGAAGTAACTTGTATTAACGTGCTTGCGGTACGAACATCCAACTCTTCTTTTGCGAGCAATTTTGAAGTCAACTCAGTTAACCGCCTCTTCGACGCAGCGGGATTCGAGCGAGAAAGATAACTTGCAAGTTGCACTTCCATGCTCAGCAGTTCGCTGTTTTCGGGTGTTGCGGCAAGAGCGGCATCTAATTTCTCGGCGGCTTCGTCGAGTTTGTCTGCCGTCAGCAACTTGCTGAAGACCTCGCGATTGAGAACTCCTTCAGATTCGCTCCCCTTCGCTTCGTCGTCTTTCTTCTCCGCAGCAGTGTCATCAATGCCCCACGCGGCTGAGGGTTGCAGGCAGACCATGCCGCTACTTGAAATGGCTCCCACGACCGCCAAGCTCCAAGCCGCAAAACGTCTTCGAATTGGCGAGTTTGGAAGGTTCGAGCTTTCAGACTGTTTTCCACGAATGACCATCGTTCTCTCTCTTTTACATTGACCCGATCCATGAAATCCGCCAACAACGAGTTGCTTGCCAATGTAACACTGCGCAGCGCTGATTCCTATGCGCGCGATGAATTTTTGCCGTAAATGATCTTGACACCCACCGTCGGATTCAATAATCCCAAGGCACGAAAAGTCCTAATTTTGAGCAAAAGGTGCGCGCATGTTATTCCGTCGAAGTTGGGTTAAGGCAGCAATAGCATTGCTGGCTGGTTCTAGCGTTAGCAACTCTCTCGTAGCGGACCGAGCCGAAGCGCAAGAAGGCTTTGGCAACAACTTCGCAAATTCCGTCGGCAACATGCACCTCGTCAAGCTCGAAGACCAACTTCGATTCGGGCTCCGCTGCTTTCGACCGGAACAGGTCCAGTACGTAAACCGTGTCACCGAAGCGGTGGACCAAGGCAGGCTGCCGCGCGCGATGGTGAATCTGGTATTTCGCTGGTCCATCGAGAGAAATCCCAGTGCACCGTTTCCCTATTTCCAATTCGCGCTCGAAGAACTCGCTCGTCGACGCGGCATCTCCATCTCCGCGTCGTAGCGACAACCTCACGGCTCTACCAACTAAAGCGACTAGGCCAAATCGCGGTCTTCAAACAATAGTAGCGCTAGAAACATCGCCAGCAACACATACAGCAAGCAATAAACCAAGCTGGCCGAAAGTAATGACATCGTAATCGGACTGTCCGCATCGATCGCAGCTTGCATCGAAAAGTGCTCGAGAATTGGAATGATCGTCGCGACTAACTCAGCGATGAAGCGGACAATTTCAAAGCCCTCTTGAGTGCTACTGACCAGCGCTGTGGTCAAATTGCCAACAACGTAGATTGCGAAGCAAACCGCCAAGTTCGCAAGCTGAGGCATGCGCGTCGCAAGCGCCACACTGATCGCACTCAACACTAAAGCTTGCATGAATCCCATCGCCAGACCAGGGATTGTCGACATCATTTCGCGATGGCAAGTCTGCCAAATCAAATCCGTTGTCGAAGTTTCACGAGCGTCGTAGATCGGCTTGTAAGCGACCCACACCAATTCGATCGCGCCCAGTACAACGAACATCAAGAACAGCATCCAGAAAATGCCGAGGAACTTTCCGATAATAAAGCTGCGTCGTTGAATCAGCTTGCTGAGCACAGTGAGCGCCGTGCGACCCTCGATTTCGTCGCTAATCGAGCTGCTCGCTGACCAAACACCCTGGAAAACCGCCAGCAACATAATCGTGGTAATCCCACAGTCCTTCAGCAATTTGATGTCCTCGCCGAAAGTATTGAAAGGCAAGAACACGAACAGCAAGATGGCGACCGTTCCTAGCAACATCATGATTAAGAACAGCGGTTGTGCCAATTCGTTTTTAACTGTCGAAAGCGCAACAGCACTAACTCGCGGTGCCACGGCTTGTTGCAACAAGATCGTCAAACCAACTAAGAAAACGCAAATTGCCGCTAGCAGAAACGTTGCGGACTCAGGAACTTCAGGTCGCGTCACAATCGTGAAATCGATGGTCGCAGGATCGACTTCACGGTTTTGCACGAACAGAGTTTGATCGGCTCCAAACGGAATGGGACTTCCAGACTTTTGCTGCGTTCGGCTCCAGCTTACCGTTTCCTCGGCATCCATCTGCCGCGGTGCTCTCGAAAATTGCAGCGGATCTGCCGCATCAGCCAAGACAACAATACGGTTCGATTTGATCTCAATACTTTCAACCAAATCCGGATTGATATTTACTTCAACAGGTACAAAGTCGGCGTCGGCGTTCTTCAGCGAGCCTTCGACCGTGCGAGAGAAAGTCGATTCACCGGTTTGGAACAACTCCGGAAAACTCTTAAATGCGACCAGCGGCTTTTCTACAACTACGGTACTGGCTAGCCCCGCGACGATCATCACAATCGTGGCGATCCATAGATAACCTGAAACGCCCTCGGTCATCGTGGCAAAAGCGTTACGAGACGCCTGCTTGGAACTGCAAAATACCAGCGACCATCCGACGATGGCACTCAGCAGCGTCAGGGTAATAGTCAACATCAGCTTCTCGACTTCCACCAACTTGGTGCTGTCGACCGCCGGGTAAATCAGGAAGTAAAAGCCCGCGCCTGCTAAGCCAGCAGTTAACAGGAGTGCCACGGCATGCCCCGCAGTCGAATGGGAAAGTCGCTCCCAAAACGGCACCGTCGAGAGCAAGCGAGTCAGCAACATGAACAAAACAACAGCGATCAAACCGATCAACAACCCAACGCCAAGGAACCAAATTGGAGTTAACCACTTGGTAGAAGCAGGATCGTTGGGACCAGCGGCCAACAGGGCCATCGAAGAAAGATTGGCGGCAAAGCCCGAAATCGATGCGGCGTCGAACATAATGAGGTTTATTGTGAAGTTTATAAGGAGTCAAAAGTTGCGGAAGATGCGAGCAACATTCTGATCTAGAAAAGCAATCCAGTCGACACGCCTGGCGACTTTCGCACCATCCCCAAAACGGATCTGCCACGAACAACGCTAAACGGATTCATACGTGGTCCCATACGACCGCTAACCCGCCTCTGGTTCATCGATTTCCACTGTTCAACCCAAAATCATGCCACTTTGGCGGTTCGCGACCAACTAGACCCCATTCCGACGCGTGTCCCCCGCCTTCAATCAAACACGATCGCGAACAATTCCGCGCTTTCCTCAGCGATGGGCAAGGCGACACGCCGGAGCAGCCCGGATTCTGTCAACTTCGCCATGTCCGCTCGCGCGGGCCAGTCGCTGAAACCGTAGTTTCCTGGGCTGCGATAGCGAGCCAGTTCCGACCAATTCACCAAAATGTGCGTTACGCCTGCATCGCGCAAACTCTCCCGCTGCCGCTCTAAAACGCGTTCTTCAGCCGCATCAACGCGCAGCCACGTTTCCGCTGGCGAAACATCGAAACAGGTGCTGTAAATGATCGGCATCCGGAAATCGAACGCTCTGGCTTCACCAATCAGCAGCAGTTTTGAATCGGTTGGGTCCAAATTCTCGTTGCACCACGCGATGCTGCGACTCAGCCGACCGACTTGCACTTCGCCACCCTCCGCCGCCGCTTCGTCAGCATTTCCGTCATCGGTCCGTAAGGCTGCCAGCGAGACAAAAAAGCGTGTGTCGCCAATCACCGGCGAACTGTTGACTAACAATCCGAAACCCAGCCCCGCGAGCACAATCACCGTCGCCAAGGTGTGCGAAATTTCGCGAGCGAGCCACAGTAATCCTACGCCTGCAATCGGCACCCACAACAAAACCGCAGGCAACCAAAAGCGATCGATGCGGTGCGTCGCTAACCACCACACCACCAAAATCCACAGCGACCAAGCACCCCAAGCCCACACGTCGCTCTTCAATCGCCACCCATCAACCGATTTCTTCGCTGCAAGCTTCTTGTTAGCAAGCGACTGGTCAAGATGCTTCTCGCCAACGAACATCGCGCCCACGAACCCACAAACCAGCAAGATCATCAGACTTGGTTGCACAAACTCCGAAGCAACGAAGACTTGTTTCAAGGACTTCAACAAGGCGATCACCGAGTACGCGGAATCGGACGCAGCATCGACGGGAACGCGATGCGCCTGCGCCCACTGCGCCGCGCGCTCGTCACTCAATCCGCGGCCTCCAAACAACGGATAGGCCAGCGGATACACCGGATTGCCGGCCAGCACTGCGTTCTTCGCAAACCACGGAACGCACGTCAGCATCAATCCGCAGACGAGCGGCACGCTCCAGCGCTTCACCATCGCCAGCCAATTCGCGGCCGAGTACCGCGCGCGATGAGTGACGATTGCGACGGTGGCAACCAAACAAGGCAGCACTCCGTAAAGCAATCCCGTGTACTTCGCTGCCGTTGAAGCTCCCGCGAAAACTAAGATCAACAAGATCAACCACGATTCGCGGTGCTCAAATTCACTTCGATTGTTTTCATTTGGATTGTTTTCAGTTGGATCCACTGAGTTGCGACGAACCGGTCGCGCTAGCTCAATCAAACCGAGGACGCTCGCCGCAATGTAAGCTCCCATGGCTGCGTCGATCAAACCCGCCATCGCCACATGCGCATTGCCTGGCACAGCCAACCACACTCCAGCCGCGCACCATCCGATCCACTGCGAATCCGTGCGACGCGCTACGAATCCACCCAACAGCGCAGCAGCAATCAAGGAATGCGCGCCAACAATCGCTTTGCCAATCAATCCGCCTAACCACCAGCCATCAGCGCCGCCCACCAGACTCATCGCCGCTAACGAATGCATCTCCAAGCCCAACGGCATGTTGATGTAAATGTTGTGGTCATTGAATCCGATCGAACCGTTTTGAAAGAACTCTTTAGCCGACTGCAAGTGATACTCGACGACATCGAATTCGTAAGGAGGCATCATCGCTCCCAAAGCGTAAACGATGACCAATGCGATCGTTAGCACCACCACCAAGCGTCCCGCCAACTGACCGAACACGCCCGATGCAGTGACGCCTTCAGGCAACCAACTCACAGTGACGAAATTGAGCTTCTTCGATAATCGCAGGATTCGCAAGTTCGCAAACCAAGCCGCCACCAGCGCTACTGCAACCGGTACCGCCACGGCCCAGCGACTCGAGCTGCCTCCAGCGAGTCCAACCAAAAGTGTCAGCGTGGACAGCAAAGCCAACCCGGCCAGCATCGAGAGCGCAACGAACTCAACTCGGGTCAGAGCCGCAAATGCGGCACGAACCAGCGGCCTGCCAATAACGAATGCGATTGCTAACCACACCGCCGCACCGACCAAAATCGGCACTCGATCCAGCACTCCGAGCGGCAACTGACCGCCACCGGTTAGCTCACCCCACCACAATTCGGGCAGCAGCAAACGCGTCAAAAATTGCCAACGAAATATCGGCTCGCCGTCTGCTCCTTGCAATCCTGTCAGAATTGGAAACGACAAGAACCAGACAAAATACGCAGCAGCCAGCGCAGAAATTATCGAAAGATGGACAGGCTTTTTCACGAATACAGGGTCGGCCTCAGCTATCCAACGTGGCGGCGAACTTGGGACGAGAGCATTCCAAACCCAAGCGAAGTGAAAAGAATTCTAGCCACTTTTTACTTCCGCAAGCACTCGAGATCCGGTTACGACACTCTCGCGAACATTCAGAACGAGGCTCGATTCGATCTCAGCCTATCCGACGAACCATTTTGCGTAGGCGCATCGCTTGGGATTGAATTAGCTGGTGGCTGGCGATTGGCGTTTGTTGATGGCGGATCGACAGAGATCACCGTCGACCCATCGGGAAGAACCATTCCCGGCCGCAAGTCATCGTAAGCTTGCCCAGCCTGAGATTGTCCTGATTGCGATTGCTGGTGGGGATAAAGTGAATTCTGCTGCGGATGTAGACGCGACTGCTCTGCCTGCAACTGCGACTGGTACAAATCCAACTGCCGCTGATAATTCGAAACACCATCGCCCGAGTAAGGACCGGAGCCGTTGTAGCTGTAACTGCGGTACGTCGGGCTGGGGTAGTTGAACGGCGAGACGCCGTAGTCACCCGGCAAGCCGCCTGAATAAAGACTGCCGGAATAACCATAGTAGCCGCGATAGCCACTGCCGAAGCTTGGCCCCATAAAAGCTCGGGACGTTGGCGGGATCGATGGTCCGACACCAAACGGAACGGCAAGGTTGTAGCCGCCGCCATAATAGCCGCCGCGACCAATCTGAATTTGCAAGCCACCAAATTGGGCTCGCGCCGTCGAAGGATGCGCGCACCAAGCACCAATTGACACACAAAGTGCCAAAATCAATTTCAGTTTATATGAAGCCAGCATCGCGGAACTCCCGTGCAGTTTGAAACAAGTCGAATCGACCTAAACTCTATCCTACGTGGAGTCTTTGCTGAGGTAAATGATTTTGTGAACTTCTGATTGCACGTTGGGCTATTGTCCGAACGATGCGTGGGCATGAAAATCAACGGCTTGCGAACCAGCCGCATCGCACAAGCCAATATCGCAACAGGCCAAAATCTCAAGTTCATTCGCAAGTCCAGCCGCGCGAGCATCTGATGTCGGACGAAATCTCCAACAAGTCAAAATCCTATACAGTCGTTGCACGTCGCTACCGACCGCGCACGTTTTCGGAACTGATCGGTCAAGAGCATATCGCCCAGGCGCTTTCGAAAGCCATCGCGTCGGGCCGCGTCGGGCACGCCTACCTGTTTACCGGAGCTCGCGGAGTTGGCAAGACTTCGACAGCTCGGATATTCGCGAAAGTGCTCAACACGCCCGACGAAGGCGCGTTGATCAAGGATGAGATCGCCACGTCGATCGAGACGGGCGAAGATATGGACGTGATCGAAATCGATGGCGCCAGCAATCGCGGCATCGAAGAGATTCGACAGCTACGAGCCAACGTGACGGTCCGTCCCAGCCGAGCGCGATTCAAAATCTACATCATCGACGAAGTTCACATGCTGACGAATCAAGCCTTCAACGCGTTGCTGAAAACGCTTGAAGAGCCGCCGGAGCATGTAAAGTTCATCTTTTGCACAACAGATCCCGACAAACTGCCGATTACGGTTTTGTCGCGCTGCCAACGCTTTGACTTTGTGCCCGTCAAGTTTGAAGCGATCCAACAACGGCTGAAAGAAATCAGCACCGCAGAAGGTTACGAAGCTGAAGACGAAGCGCTCGCGCTGCTAGCTCGCAAAGCCGCCGGTTCGATGCGCGACAGCCAATCGTTGCTCGAACAAGTGATGAGCTTCTCGACCGAACGCATCACGGCGGACCAAGTGCATGCGCTGCTGGGCACGGCGGACGAAGGGCGGTTGCTGGAATTAGTCGAAGCGCTGCGAGCTCGATCGCCACTCTCTGCAATCGCGGTCGTTGACGAAGCGACGCGCGGCGGTTCCGATCCGGGACAACTCGCTGAACAGCTGCTCAATTACCTGCGCGATCTGATGGCAGTCGGCATCGGTGGCGGCCCCGAGTTGCTGAAAGTTGCCAACCCAGCCGGTCACGCTAAACTCAGCGAGATTGCGAAGGACTGGGGCGTTCAAACAATACTCTCTTCGATTCAGATTTTGGACGAATCGCTCGTACGGATGCGCTCCAGTATTTCCGCCACCACGCTGCTCGAAGTCGCTCTGGTACAGATTTGTCAGTTGCAAGATCTAGCGATGATTCCTGCGATGATCGATGCGTTGCTGCGCGGCGGCCCACTGCCTACCGGAACTCCGCAACGACCGATTATCAAGTCAGAAGCTCCGCAAACGAAACCGCCTGAAGCGAAGCCAACTCCTGCGAGTATCGAAAAAAAAAACGATAGCCCGCAAGAATCCTTAACCATCGCGACTTCCGCGGCTCCGGCCATCCAAGCTGCCGTCAATGATTCTTTGCCTGCAATCAATTCTTCTAGCGCACTGGGAACAGCAACGAACACTGATGTTGATCGTTCGCCGGATACGTCGCCCAAGATTTTGCCCCGGGCGAAAACTCCGGTGCAATCTTCAGAAACGTCCGGTGAAAATTCAGTTGTCGACTCGGCGGTTGTAAACTCGGCAGTGGCAATCATACCCACTCCGCATATAACGGCGATAATTGCAAAACCGGCTTCCATCACTCGGACCAGTCCGTCGCTTTCGGCAACGAACTCGCGCGTTACACCCGGCAGTCCTGCAGCACTCGAAGACTGGCAACGCAGCGTGGGAGCCATCGATGGAATGCTGGCTGACTTTGCGAGCTTGGCACAGAGTGTCGACCCTCAAGGTAGCGATCAGTGGACCGTCTATTTTCCACCGGGCAGTCAAAAATCGAAGGAATATTGCGAAGTTGCGGAACGAAAAGCAGCCTTGCTGGAAGCGGTTGAGCGTACGATGGGACGTTCGATTCGTTTGAACTTTGTCGTTCCGCCAGGACCACCGCTCAAGATGGTCGAAGCTGTGCCGCCTGCCAACTTGCGCGCTCAGCGTTTACGCGAACTCGCAGAACATCCGATGGTAAAGAGGATCAGCGATCTGCTCGGCGGTGAAATCCTGCGAGTGGATGCTGCCGCTCCCATTCAAGCTCCGCAAGCCAGCCCTGTATCGCAGGCCAGCCCAGCATCGCAGGCCAGCGCTGTGCCGATACAAACGGTCGAACACGCTTCCTAAGTACTTACAAACACAACGGAAAAACTATGTTTAAGAACCTAACCGGCTTGGCTCAAATGCTGCGATCGGCAAGCACGATTGGCGATCGAGTCAAAGAGATGAAAGAACGACTGGCGAAGCAGACGGCGACTGGGGCAGCCGGCGGCGACTTGGTTCAAGTGGAAATCAGCGGCATCGGTGAAGTTAAAAAGGTGCGGCTCGATCCCTCCTTAATCAGTGGCGGCGACATCGAGCTGATCGAAGAACTCATTCCAGCCGCGATGAACGAAGCCCTCGTCAAAGTTCGCAAAATGCATATCGATATGATGCGAGAAGCGACCGGCGGCATTGATATTCCCGGTTTGGATGACGCGATCGCTGGCTTGTAACCGCACCTATCTATCATTAATTCCGGAGTCCCGCTGCGGATGTCTGAAACTTCGAACTCTGTTTCCAATTTGATTGATCAGTTGGGACGACTACCGGGCATCGGGCGGAAATCAGCCGAACGACTTGCGTATCACCTGCTGCGAGTCAGTAAGGCGGAAGCGATCGCGCTGGCCACGGCGATTCGCGAAGTGCGCGAGAATGTGTGCTACTGCAGCGTGTGCTATAACCTCGCCGAGTCGAATGTGTGTGCGATTTGCCGCGATCCGTCGCGCGATCAGACTCGGATGTGCGTGGTTGAGCAACCGCAGGACCTGATGGCTCTCGAACAAGCCGGAGTCTTCCGCGGCTTGTATCATGTGTTGCTCGGCCGCATCGCTCCGCTCGACGGTATCGGCCCCGACCACCTAACCATCGATGCACTGATCGAACGCGTTCGGCGCGGGAACTTTGTCGAAATTATCATGGCGACCAATCCAACGGTCGAAGGCGATGGTTCAGCACTCTACATCACCAATCTTCTTTCCGAATTCCCAGTCGAGATTACACGCCTGGCGAGGGGAATTACGGCGGGCAGCATTCTGGAACATACGAACAAAGAGATCCTTGCCGACGCGATCACTGGGCGCCAGAAATTGTGAAGCACAGTTTGCAACCGGTTTCCTAAGCTCTCAAGCCGTCATAATCCGCAAAGTCGATTGCGCATTCGCGCAATGGCGACTTCGCACCAGCAACTCCGCGAAAATCGTGGCAGATTTGCGACAAGGCGCGATTTCGGTTCTAGGTTTTAAATGTGGAAGCTATCGCAATAGCTGCACATAAAAATTGCCCCCTGTCTAAAGTTGGAGTTGCCCCCCAATGAAGATCAGATCTTCGACTATTGTCGCCGCTTTCGCTGTTTTCACTGCGGTTGGTAGCTTCGTCCAAGCTGCCGATAATGACACCCAAGGTTTTCGCGTTGTGGTTCCGACCACGATCAGCATCACTGCGCCAGTTTCCTCACCGACGATTACCCACGATCTTTCTGACGCCAATCAGAATTTTCCTGTTCAAACTTGGTCGGTGAAAGGCAATGTTGCCACCGGAGTGAACGTCACGTTTTCAACGACCAGCGCGTTTGTAAACACAACGGACAACACTTCGCGGCGCAACGTGCAACTCGGATTGGCGGTCAATGGATCGCAAGGTCCAGGAGCTTGGACGGTGACTCAAGCCACCGATTCGACGAATTACTTGGCCAGCGACGAAATCGCACAGGTGTCCGCAGCTTCTGACGGAGCCGGTAGCGCCAGCTTTGATCTGTCCGTAGCCTTTGTGACCGAGGACTTCGATCTGTTCACCGCTGGACAGTATGAAGTCACTGTTTACGGCACAGTTGCTGCGAACTAGTCGTAAAAAAGTTAATTTCGGCTGACACAGCGGTCGAAAATTTAAAATTCGCGAAGGATAGCGTTCGATTCGGACGTTATCCTTTTTTGCATAAACAGAATGCAAACCCAGCCGAACAATCTTAGCACCATGCGAATCGAAGAACGCCTTGCCGATTTGGGCTGCTGCTGGTAGATTCCTGAGCTCTCTAAAAATTGGTTCGCGGCGCAAACGTTGGTCGACTCACTCGCGTTTGCTTGAAGTTTTCTCTTCAATCCATGCTGCGAATACCGAAAATCCCTGTTTTCAGTACTTTTGAGGTTCCAGTATGTCGTCATCTACCATGCGCCGGGCTCCGACGGCGAAAAGCCGCGCTCGCAAACGTTCACGCATCCGTTCACGGACCAAAAAGAAGGATCCGTTGTTCGTCGATGGCAAACGTCCACGTCCCATGTTTGTGGACTACAAGGACGTTGAACTGCTCCGCAAACTGGTGAATCGTCACGGACGAATCGTTGGTCGCCGCAAGACCGGTTGCTCGGCTGTCAGCCAACACGCGATCACCGCCGCCATCAAACGAGCTCGCTTTATGGCTTTGCTGCCATACGTGGGCGAGTAGTCGTTTCGTCATCAGAATCGCGCAAGCCGGACGCTCATTCGTCCGGCAGCGCGGAATCACGCATCGCTGTCTGAGATTTGCGTTCGTGCACTTCGTTCTTCCACTGAACAAAATCTGAATCGTCGTTGTCTGACATTCAGCAGTTGGAGCCCTTGTTTCGTTTGAGCTTGAGTAGACGCAGAGGCATTTCATGGAGTTGCAAGAGTTCGTTGCTTCGCTTGAAAGTCTTGCGGTCCAAGCCGAAAGCGTTTTCGCGGACGCCACTTCAACCGAAGCGTTCGAAGCGGCTCGCGTGCAATTTGTCGGCGCTCGCAGCGGTCAGATGAAGGCGATCCAAAAAGAACTGGGCTCAGTCCCCAGCGAATCGCGTCCCGAAGCTGGCAAGAAGCTGAACGAAGTCAAGAATCGCATCCAAGCCGCACTCGAAGCCGCGCAAGAGCGAGTTAATTCGAATGGTGTGACCGCTAAAGCGATTGGACCGGTTCTCGATCCAACCCTGCCCGGATCACGCCGTCACCTCGGCCGCAGTCATCCGATCACGCAACCGATTGAGCATCTCAAAGAAATTATGGGACGCTTGGGGTTTGCTGTCGTGGAAGGCCCCGAAGTCGAAGACACGTGGCACAACTTTATCGCTTTGAATATTCCCGAAGATCATCCCGCCCGCGATCCGCTCGATAATTTTTATCTGAGTGTTGCAGGCAAGACGTCGGTCGATGTCAACGCCGACGAAGCGCGTTTGCTGCGCAGCCAAACGAGCACTGTGCAGATTCGAGTGATGGAATCGAATCCACCGCCGGTCCGCATTATTTCGCTCGGCCGCGTTTATCGGCCCGATCCAGCCGATGCAACTCACTTTCCCATGTTTCATCAGATGGAAGGTTTGTGGATCGAGCGCGGCGTGAATATGGCTCAACTAAAAAGTGTGCTGCGCATGTTCGCGACCAGCTATCTCGGGGGCGACGTGACGATTCGCTTTCGACCAAGCTTCTTCCCGTTTACGGAACCGAGTGTTGAAGCCGACTTCTTGTGGAACGATCAGTGGATTGAATTCGGCGGCGCGGGGATGGTCGATCCGAACGTTCTCAAAGCGGTCGGTTACGATCCCGAAGAGGTCACCGGTTTCGCGTTTGGCCTCGGCGTCGAACGGCTCTGCATGCGCCGTCACGGAGTGCTTGACATTCGCGATTTGTACCGCAACGACCTGCGTTTCCTCCATCAATTCTAATATTTCGAATCGATTTCACTTAGAACTTTTCCGTAAGGCAGTGCGATGCTAGTTTGCTGGGAGTGGCTCTCGCAGTACGTGAACCTGACAACTGATCCAGACACGTTGGCCCATCGCTTCGCTATGTCCGGACTCAATCATGAATCGACCACCACAGTCGGTTCCGATACGGTCATCGATCTCGAAGTCACTAGCAATCGCGGCGATTGCCTGGGCCACATCGGTGTCGCCCGCGAAGCCTCAGTGCTGCTCAATTCACCGCTCTGCATTCCGAATCCGCAACCGAAATCCAGCGGCCCGCAGGCTAGCGAGCTGTTGCAAGTCGAGAATCGTTTCTCGGATGGTTGTTCACGTTACACTGCGAGGATCATTCGCGGCGTGAAGATCGGACGCAGCCCCGCTTGGTTGGTGCGTCGACTGGCCGCGATCGGTATCAACTCAGTGAACAACGTTGTCGACGTGACCAACTACGTCATGATGGAATGCGGCCAGCCGCTGCATGCGTTCGACTTGAAACACATCCGCGGTGGCAAGATCATCGTCCGCGCCGCAGGCGCTCAAGAAAAATTTCTGGCCATCGATCATCACACTTACGAACTCGACGAACGAATGGTCGTGATCGCTGATGCCGAAAGAGCGGTAGCGCTGGGCGGTGTGATGGGCGGCGCCGACAGCGAAGTCTCCGAAAGCACAACGGATTTGCTGATCGAAGCGGCTGCGTTCGAGCCGCTGTTGATCCGCCGCGCAGCTCGCAAGTTGAAATTGCAAAGCCCCAGTTCCTATCGCTTCGAACGTCGTCCTGATCCTGCAGGCTTAGATTGGGCCAGCCGCCGGTGCTGCGAGTTAATTCTTGAGATCGCTGGCGGAACGTTGTGTGAAGGTACGGTGGATTCGGCCGCAGACCCACAACCGCGCGAAGCGATTCAGTTTCGTTTATCGCAAATCGAACGCGTGCTCGGCATCGATATTTCCACCCAGGAAACCGAACGCATTCTGACGGCACTCGGTTGCCAGGTTGCGACGATCAACCCTTCAGCGCTGAAAGTAACACCGCCCAGTTGGCGCGCGGATCTGCAGCGCGAAGTTGACTTGATCGAAGAAGTCGCGCGCATCCACGGCTATGAAAAGATTCCGGAAAACGTCGCTGTGCCACTCTCTGTTGCCGCGCAGCGACCAAAAGATCTCGCGCTGAGACGAGCCCGCCATGTGCTGAGCGCATACGGTTTCGATGAAGCGATGACTCCCAGCGTTGTGACCGAACAACTCGATCAATGCGGCAGCGTTTGGACGGAAGCACCTGCGTTGACGACCGAGATTCCGCTGTTGATTGGAGCCAAATTCCTGCGTCGCGCGTTGCTGCCAAGTTTGCTGGCCGCTAAGTACACCAATCAATCACAATCGATCCGCGATGCTCAGTTGTACGAAGTTGCGACCGTATTCATCCCAGGTGACAAAGGTGAATTGCTGCCTCGCGAGCAATCGACTTTGGGGTTAGTCGGGCTCAGTGATCTCGCAGCTGTTAAAGGTGCAGTCGAGGATCTGATCGCTCAAGTGGCCAGCAAGAAAATTTCGGTGCACTGGGTTGTTTCGGACCATGCGGGCTTCGCCAGTGGCAGTTGCCAGCGCGTGGAACTGAACGGATCGGTGCTCGGTTACGTTGGCTTGGTGAATCCAAAGATTCAAAACAAGTTGTCGCTCGATCAACCCGTGGCTGCGGCGGAACTGAGC
>JBGSJB010000355.1:0-3259 GCA_041742175.1 Pirellulaceae bacterium | reverse complement strand
AATGCAAGGATCATACCCACGATCTTGGGAACCGCCGCTAACGTTTGATCTTGAATTTGCGTCAGAGCTTGCAGCAGGCTCACTACCAATCCAATGATCATGCCAACGATCAATAGCGGTGCACCGATCATCATCGCGGTAAACACCGCTTGACGTACCAGTTCAACAGCACTGCTTGTTTCCATAACTTCGCCTCACTACGCATCTCGCGTCAAACTTGCGTCCCAAAACTCTCGAGCAACATGCCAACTACCAGATGCCAACCGTCGATCAACACAAACAACAGTAGCTTGAATGGCAATGAGATCATCGCAGGTGGCAACATCATCATGCCCATTGAGATCGTGACCGCAGCAACCACCAAATCGATCAATAGAAACGGGAGAAAGATCTGAAATCCCATCAAGAACGCAGTCTTCAGTTCGCTTAACATGTAAGCCGGCAACAGCACTCGCAACGGTACTTCTTCGAAACTCTCCGGAGGTGTCGCGCCCGGACTGTAGTAACTAAAAAACAGATGCACATCGTCATGATTGTTGGCCATATCAATCTGACGACTCATGAAACGGCGAACGGGATCGATACCCGCTTCCCACGCCGACTCCATCGACATCGTCGACCCTTCAGCCGTGTAGGTAGCAATCGACTCGGTATAAACTTCGTTCCAAACGGGCGTCATAATGAACAGAGTCATGAATAACGAGATCGAAGTGATCACTTGGCTAGGCGGTAATTGGCCAGTGCCAAGCGCTTGCCTCAGCAATCCAAGTACTACGATGATGCGCACGTAGCATGTCGTCATCAGCAAAACGGCTGGCGCCAGACTCAGCACCGTTAGCAACATTAAGATTTGCAGACTGCTAGATAGCCCTTCGCGGCTCGTCCATTTCTCCGGGCCACTCAACAAGAAAGAGGAAACAGACGCTTCGTCCCCCCCCAGCCCAGCCCGGTCGGAAATACGCTCGAAAAGAGTCTTGCCCGAATCGATCTCATCGCGATCCGGTGAGTCGGTTGCGGAACTGGTTTCTGCGTTCAACAGACTTTGCGAGCGCAAGCCTGATTGGGCGAAGAGTAAACTATTGCCACACAGGGCACCCATGAACAGCGCAAGGCTCAACAGCCAGTTGATTTGTCGAGCGATTCGTCGAGCGATCATACTGCACCTCCGCCGTTTTGATTAAGTATGCTGCGAAATGAATTCGTCAAACTGTGCGGTTGATGACTCTCGCACGCTCCGGCCAACTGATCGACTTCAAGCGGATCTGTGATTTCGCTGATCGTTCGAGTTTCGCCCTGCACCATACTGACCAGCACTAACTTGGATCCGAATCGAATCAAAAGCAGTTGTTGCCGGGGTGCTATCGCGGTGCGACCGATCACGTTGACCACATGCTTTGGCAGACCGCCCATCGACGTGTTCAGCGTCTTGCGATAACACCAAGCAACACCCAAGAACAACCCGATGACGACTAGCAAACTGGAGCCGACTGAGAACAGCATCCTGAGCGTATTGCCGCTCGCCGACTTGCTTGAATCGGTGATCGCCTGCGCTTTCGGTGGATTCAATGGTGTGCGTGTCGCTATTGATGGGGCTTGTGCCGCACTCGCAATTGGCGCTGCATAGCTCGCAGGAGAGACGTTCGGCGTTCGTTCACTAACCCAAGCCGCGTTGGAACCTTGATTCGGTACCGCGCTAGTCGAACTTAGAGGCGGTAGCGGTACGGCAGCAACACGCTGTCCACTGTTGTGAATAGTCGGAGCTGGATAGTTCAGTTCGTTGTTCTGCGCCGTCGCTACGCTGGTAGCACAAATGGCGAAGCAGCAAACGAGTTTGCCAATGGGTCTCATGTCGACTTCCTTGTCGATCAGCGTCCGAACCAGTGAGCTTCGAACGGGTCGCTCGCCACGAACTTGAATTGCGGGATTCAGGTTGCGAGTGAGTGACGCAGTATTAACTGGTAAGTTACCAACTCAGCTACGTGTCTCGAAAGATCGTATCCGAGCCAACCAACTCAGCGATTCGCACACAAAAATTATCATTCAGTACAAGCACTTCGCCGCGAGCTACCAAGCGACCATTTACGTAAAGGTCAACGGGATCACCCGCCAACTTGTCGAGCGTTACGACCGAACCCTTGCGCAACTTCAGCACGTCCTCCAAGAACATGTGCGTGCGCCCAAGTTCAATCTTCAAATCTAAATCCACGTCACGCAACAGATCAATCGAGCATTTCTCTGGCGGTCCACCATTGCCGATCAAGTCTTCCAACTCGAAAGGGCGTGCCATCGGCGCATCGATTTGATTCAATGCCGATTCAGCTTCTTCCAGCAACTGAGCCGCTTTAGATTCGGTTCGCTCGGAGCTCGAACGTTTGACCGGCGGTGGCGGCTCTGGTTCATCCGCGACTTCCGGAGCTGCTGCTTTCGGCGCAGCGGGTTTCGGCGCTGCTGGTTTCGTAGGCGTCGCGCCGCCAGCTTTGCTCGCTTGCAGAAGTTCTTCAATTTCCTCAGGTGTCATCGCTTCCCTGCGTAACGCGGTACGGAGCGAAACGCCGGACAAGCTTCGCTACTTACGATCTGAATTGGACAATTTGCCAAAACGGTCCGGTCAATGGATCAATTACTCTTCCGTGAGTTGATAATCTTGAAAACCAACACTCAACAGAATCGGTTCTTCGAGAATCTCGTTACTTGTCACAAAAATACGTCTTTGAATCAAGCCCAATTCGTTCTCCGTCAACTCGCTGAGCGTCGCATTGCGAATCTCCAAAATCATTCGATGCCGGAAGCGGCCCATCTTCTCCGTAAACAATGCCTCCACATGCTCTTTATCCTTCGCCTTCACCGTGCCGAACAAACGAAACTCGACACGATAATTTCGATCCGCACCCGGTGGAACGAAGGAGACGCCGTACTCGCCCAACCGAAATTCAACAATCTTGTCTTCATCCTCGTCGACAACATGCTCTCCCTCGTGGCTCATGTGAGCTTCAATCTTCTTGATCAGTTGCGACTCGGCCAGCGCAGCCACTTCATCGCCACTCGGAACCATAAAGAAAAAGATCAGCGTTTCAGCAATGACAACAAAGCTGATGAAGCCAGAGATAATGATCTTGGGTAGCATCGAAGGTTTGCTAGCATGCTGCTCCGGTGCCGCGGCTGCTTTATCACTCATGGGTTTGCTCAGTTACCGCACTAGAATTTGTAACTCATGCGCCATCCGCGAAAAGAAATCGCAAATCTGGCTCCTAAGTTGAAG
>JBGSJB010000354.1:0-2699 GCA_041742175.1 Pirellulaceae bacterium | reverse complement strand
GTGCGTTGCTCATTCGATAAGCGAACTACATACAATTTCTGCATCGTTCCGTCCTTGGAATTGTGGTAAGATCTGTTCTCCGAACGGATATCCTACCCAAAGACGAAACACTAGTAAACTCGAACTGGTCAGGCCACTAGTAGAATTGAATCCCTTGCGACATTTACTAGCCCCGCAATTTCCAGCCGATCATGATTCCGAGCCCGAATGCCCACATCGCTGCAACGTCGGGTTTATCTTTTGCATAGTCACGAAGCAGTCCGAAGAGATCGCTCGCTGGTTCCGCCACGTAGTGCGCCCCTGCATCGCGAACTGTTGAAGCCGCAGAATCAGCGACGCCAGAGAATTTCTCTCTCGCTGCGTCGCGAACTTGGTCAGTGGTCGACGGGTTGTTTTTCGTATTCATAGCCATTGTTTTTCGAATCCTTATTCGAGTGATGGGTTAACAGAAAATGGTAATTGGTTTTTAGCTATCTTGAGTAAGTTGCTCTTGCGGAAGCAAACGGATCTGTGAACGAGTTTTCGTTAACCTGTGCGCGAGGCGAGGTCTCCGGTGAGATAACAGCAGCCTTAATCCAACGCAAATTCTCGGCGAACTCACTGCGAGTTTCCTCCATTGCGTTAAAAGCCTTTCTTACAACAACAAGACCTATTAGTGCCAAGAAGGCGCCAACGCAGGCTGCAGATATCGATGCGACTAAAAGTGATCCACTGAGCGTCCAGCCCAATTGTTCGTGCAAAGCAGATGCCATAGCTAATAAACAGACCGTTACAGCAGACAACGCGAAAACGGCAGCAACCACTAACAACAACCCCGCTTTGAAGCCTTGGCGAGTGGCGACCCTCCCATCCACTGCGAGCAGTTCTAATTGCAACTCGCACAGATCTGCGATGTCTCTTACGACTCGTCGGAATCCTGAAGATTGGTTCATGGTTCGTATTTCCTATCTTAAAAAGCTTTATGCGAAAGAATAATGTTGCCGAACGCACTCCTATTCGCGCCGCTTAACGAGCCAACCAACCAAAAGGCCAAGAGCAGCAGAGCAAACAATCGCTGCCGCAGGATGTTCTCCAACCCAATCCTTAGCCGTTTGAACTATTTTTTCAGGGGAAGAAGCAGTCGCAGATTCGCCATCGTTCGAATCGTCACGCGAAACATCAAAATTGCGAGGGCGATTCTTCTTCGACAACGATTCGATCGGAGCAATCATGGTGGGTGTCGACCTTTTAATCAGAGTTCTCAATCAGTATTTCTTGGTCCGTGAAGCATTTGCGAAAGCTGACGCACTGCTATCGTGCTTCCAGATCTTAGCGCTAATGCAAAAAGAGAGCCGACGACCCCTGAGACGATCGACTTCTTGGGAACCTCATCTTCAACCAAACGGACTCGATGCACTCCTTCATCGCTGTCTAAAAATGCGTACTTACTTGCCGCAGTCTTCTTTTTCGGCGGCACCATGCTGAAAGTCGCAAACGCGACCGCCGGCAACAAAACATGGGGATACGTCCGAACATAAAATTTCCAATCGGTCAAATTACTGGCGTCCTCGCGTGCCTCTTCCATGCCGCTCGGCAAATCACTTCGAATCGCCTGCATTCGCTTGCGTATTTCGTGGATGTGTTGTTTCGAAGCAGATACGGAAGTCATTTGGGATGGCATCCAATGGATTGAGTGAGGTGGAATTACGGAATTATTCAGACTGATTCAACGACTGTGATTCAGTGACTGTGATTCAGTGACTATGATTCAGTGACTGTGATTTAATGGCGGCGCTGGCTGAACAAGACAAAGGCTCCTGCGACGATGCCGACTCCGAATGCAATTGCAAGTGATTCCACGGGGCGTCGTTGGACAGTCCTAGCGACTTTCTTGGAATACTGGGCAGTCGCAGCGGCGACCTGGTCGTAGCTGTCCCTCGCCAATTGGCCAGCCTCATCGCCATACTGCTCTGCTAAACCAGCAACACGCTTCGAGGCCGATCGCCCGTCTCGCAAAGCATTGGAGAGAAACGACTCGATCTCGTTCCACGAAGCGCCAGTCCGTCTTTGAATTACATCAATTAACTGACTCGGCGTACCGTTGAAATGTTTGAGTTCCGATTCGGAAAGCTCTCGCCAATTCTGCTGCAAACGATCCTTGACGACATTCCAATGACTCTTGAGATCTTCGCGGCTAACCATGATTCATTCTCCTAAAGCGGATTTGATTGTGTTTTCGATGGATCGGTCTTGACGGCTCACTCTCTCCACATCCATTCGCGTTCTATCCGCTCTTTCTAACCGCATTCGGCGTACCAATCTCAAGCTGGCGGCAAAGAATGCAGCAAAACTGCATCACAGCAGCAAACGCCGATCGTTGTCAAAACAACTTGATGTGTTTTTGACCACAGCCGCATGAGAAACCGTGCCGCAGAGATAAGAGGCTAAAGCAAATGCTTTGCTTTGATCGCTAAATATTGATTTACTAGCGGGGCGGTCAATTCGTCTGGGAACGCATCGACGACTAATACGCCCCGGTGTTCAAGATCTTTTAGTACCTGATGTCGCCAAAGCAGAATGTCGGCAGCCGCCGCGGATCGATACATTTGAAATGGCTCCTCCGATGGTGAATCGGCAGCATCAAACATTTCACGATCTCGCAACAAAACGCCCAACGGTAAATGTTGCCCACTGATGTTTGATAGGTAGTCAACGACAGC
>JBGSJB010000353.1:0-4740 GCA_041742175.1 Pirellulaceae bacterium | reverse complement strand
CGCGAAGAAGCCGCAGCGAATGTTCTTTGCAAAGCCTGCGTCGGCGTCGCCAGCTTCAAAAACAGTGTTCGCGAACCCGCCGCAGTAGCACTGGGCCATTACCGAGACAACTGTGACATCCTCGGGCAGCTCGTCCAGCCAACTTGAGAACTCGGTCATCTTCAGCGGCTTGTTCCCCCAGCACGAGATCGAAGTGTTTCGTGAGTCGTTGCTCCCTTTGGCTGAACCACCGTGCGCGGTGACATAAACAAACAAGCGGTCACCAGCGGACAGTTGCGAACCGATGGCGTTGAGACCTTCGCGGATATCGTCGGCTCGCAAACCACCGGAGATATTTGGCACTTGATGATTGCGATAGATAATTGCTTCGGAGCTGTTCAGACGAAAAATATTCGACAGCGCTTCGGTGGCAGGTGCAAGTTTACTCGCGCGGCGTTGTAGAACTTGCAAGTCGTGACCGCCATCGAATCCATCGGCGAAGTAGACTTTGTGTGCTGCCGACGATTCTGACTTGGACAATACGCGTTGGAAGAAGAGCACATTGGCTTCGAGCGACGCTTGGTTGCCTTGCGGCGAGTACCCACCGCCGAGCGTGAGAAAGAAATCACGAGCTTGGGCAGTTGCGGACGCACAGAAAAAGAAGCTCAGCAGTAAAGGTCGTAGGATACGCATTCGGTCCAACCTATTCGAATCTCGGCGACAATTATTAGGCACCAAATGTCGAAGCACCGCGGGCTCACCCGGCCGCAGAGACTTCGCCAGTCACGTCGCGCTGACAACCGGCAATGTCACTGTAGAGTTTCATCGGTTAGTTTGTCAAACTGCTGTGAGCCTACCTATCGTTTTCAGCGTCCAACTGGTCGTACTTCGCGCTGTACTTCCGATAAAGCTGTTTGTGTTTGTTGTCTAGGTCGACTTTACGGCCTTGAATGAATGCGTGCTCTACCTGAGTTTCTGTTTCGAGAATGTTGCCGTCAGCGATGAATAGCGTTGCGTCGCGGTCGACTGCGATGCTGCCGACGCGATCTTCGACACCCAGAATTTCCGCTGCATCCAAAGTGATCGCGCGCAGCGCTTCTTCTTGGCTCAGTCCATATGCGGCTGCGGTGGCAGCATGATAAGGAAGATTGCGCATACCGCTGGCACCAAACCGACCACCGGAACAGATGCAGAACTTGACGCCAGCTTCCTTTAAGCGTTCCGGCAGTGTGTAGGCTTCGTCGTAAGGTTTGTCGCGTCCGGTAGGTGTTCGGTAGACACCGGAAACGATCACTGGCACGTTGGCTTTCTTGAGTAAGTCAGCGCAGTGAACCGCTTCATACCCTCCGTGAATGATCAGCTTCAGCTCACGTTGCTGCGCGAATGCGACTGCCGATTCGATCTGCGTTACCGAGGTTGCATCCACAACCATCGGCAGCGAGCCATCGAGTACTGGTGCGAGCGATTCGAGTCGCAGGTCGATGGGCGTTGAATCTGGATTCGCTTCACGGCTGGCGAGGTAACGCTTGGTTTGCTCAAGCAGTTCAACGAGTTCATCGAGGTTCTTACCCGAGCTGCGCGGCCAGCGCATGTGCATGCCTGCATCGGGCTTGAGTGTCATGTCTTCCCAAGTCCAACCGTCGAGCATCATCACTGCTGAACGTCCCGCAACCAAACCGCCGGTCGGTGCGCACAGTGCAACCAGCACCCCGTTGGCGCGGTTCACCGGAATCAATTCACTGTCAGGATTGAAGGCTGCGACGGCTCGAACGTTCGGATTGATGTTGCCGGTTTCTTGCGAGTCGATCGTAGCGCGAACTGAGTTGATCTCCACGAGCCCAATATCAGAATTCGCGTCGATCAAGGAAGGATAGACGTGTTTGCCAGCGGCTTGGATGACTTCGGCATCAGCCGGCACGTCGACTCCCTTGCCGACAGCTGTAATTTTGCCTGCATTGAAAACAACCGTGGCATTTTCAATGATTCGGCCAGAGATGGTGTGAACAGTCGCGCCGACGATGGCGATCGGTTTCGATTGCTTGGCACCGGGGATTTGATCGGACGCTTGCAGAGTTGTCGCTGCCGTCGTTAGCGCTGTACAGCAAGCGATGCAAGTCGCGAGACGTCGGGCCGCTTTGTTAAGGAGTGAAGATCGTTTCATAGTTGAGTCCGAATGAATTGTTTGGGCGGTTAAAGTGTTTCCAAGCTTTCGCACTAAGTTGCGACTTCGAATCATTATTCGCCCTCCTTGAACTCGAACGCTTCATGTTCATTATGTTCGTCATGGTGATTTCCATGGTTGCAGAATTCATCGTAGCGAACCCACCACGTCGATGGATCTTTCTCTGATTGCGGCTTTGTGGTCGTCTTTTCGCCCGACATCAAAATTTTCTGGACGAGATCGCGTTGCAGTTTTGCATCCGTTGCTTGGCGTTTGAGATCTTCATCGCGATCAAAATACTTGCGACCATCGATCCAAGTTTGCGTGCACGCAGAAAGTGTCGATAAGGGTGGACCATTCCAAATCACGAAGTCAGCTTGCTTGTCGGCTTCGAGTGAACCGACGTGAGCATCGATGCGAAGTTGTTTAGCTGGATTGAGTGTGACGAACTTCAGTGCTTCTTCCGCTGGCACGCCACCGTACTTCACTGCCTTGGCTGCTTCGTGATTCAAGTGACGCGCGAGTTCGGCGTCATCCGAGTTGAAGGACACGACAATTCCAGCGCGATGCATGAGTGCGCCGTTGAATGGAATCGCATCGGTGACTTCCATCTTGTACGCCCACCAATCCGAGAAAGTCGACCCCGTGGCGCCATGTTTGGCCATCGCTTCGGCGACTTTATAGCCTTCGAGAATATGCTGCAGCGAACCGACTGTGACTTCGTAATCTTCGAGCAAACGGAGGAAGGTCAAGATTTCATCTTGGCGGTAACTGTGGCAATGGATCCAGCGTTTACCTTCGAGAATTTCAGCGATCGCGTCCAGTTCGAGATCGCGGCGTGGTGGCATTCCAGTTGGCTTCGTCGCCCACTCTTGTTGTTTCTGGCGATACAGCTTCGCAGCTTCGAATCGATCGCGCATGATCTGTTCGACGCCCATGCGTGAGAGCGGGTAACGTGGAGTTTCCGTTTCAGGAGAGTTCGAACGTTTGACATTTTCGCCGAGCGCGAACTTAATTCCTCCTGGGGCTTCGGTCATGATCATCGCTTCGTCGGATGTTCCCCAACGCAACTTAATCACTTGATTCTGACCGCCGATTGGATTGGCTGAACCGTGCAAGATGTTTGCCGTCGTCACGCCGCCGGCGAGTTGCCGATAAATTGTGATGTCCGTTGGATCGATGAAGTCGGCGATGCGAACTTCGGAAGTGATCGCTTGCGAGCCTTCGTTAACGCCACCGTCCGTTGCCATATGCGAGTGGCAGTCGATGATGCCAGGCGTCACGTGCATGCCGCTTGCGTCGATGATCTTGGCGCCCTCTGGTGCATCGATGTGTTTAGCGACTTCGGCGATACGACCGTAATGAATCAGCAGATCACCGCCTTCGATTTTGCCAGCTTCGCTGCAGGTCCATATTGTTGCGCCGCGAATGAGCAGCCATTCGGTCTGTTCGTCAATGCCGTCTGTGCCATACGCTCCGAGAGGGAAGTTCACGTCGCATGCGAACTCTGTGGCAGCTTTTGCTTTATCGTCTGATTTCTGCTCGCCGTCCTTTTCGTCCGCGCTCTTTTTGTCTTTGTCGTCAGACTTTTTCTCGGAAACGGATGCAGTGAAGGCTGATGATTTGCCGTCGGGCCATTGCACTGTGCCGGTGAATTCTTTGATCGACTCTTTGGTTGTTGCAACTGCGTTAATCAGTGCCATTCCGTCCGAGTCGTCGCGAAGCGTATCGGCGCGAAAGCTGCCGGTGATCAGATAGCCGTCGAACTTAAACTGCTTGAACTCAACTTTCGCGGCGAGATCTTCCGCCGGTTTCTTTTCTGGCTTTGTTTCGGGTTCTTTTTTTGCTGGTTCGCTGTCAGCATCAGACTTGCTTTCATCATTCGATTTCTGATCTGAGTCTGCGTCTGGCTTTGGCTTGGCGGCTTTCTCGTCCTTGGCTGGTTTTTCAGCGAATGCACCGACCACGCCGATTTCTGCTTTCAGTTTTTCCATTGTGCCCGAGAGTTTCAGTTCCAGTTCGTTGGGTTTAGCGTCATCTGCAAATGCCAGTTTCCATTCGCCTCGCAGATCGGTCGGCGTCTGTTCGGAGTAGGAATCACGTTTTCCAGCGACCCAGGTTTCGAGAATCTTTGTTTTCTCTTTGAACAGTGGCCCGTCGGTGATGATCACGTTTGCCAGTTTTCCAGTTTGTAGCGTGCCGGCGAGGTGATCGACGCCAAGTAATTTTGCGGGACGCGTTGTAAGTGCTGCTAGAGCGACTTGTTCGCTGAGTCCGCGTGCGATCGCTTTTGCAACGTTTGGCAACAACTCACTTGGCGAACTGAGCGTATCGGAAGTTAGCACAAAATCGACTCCCGCTTTTTCCATCCGACCAGGATTTTCAGGAGCCAAGTGCCAATGCATCAGCGACTGAAGAGAAGCATCGACAACCGAGGCGAGCGAGTCGACTTCAGGCGGTTTGGGGAAATCGACGGGCACAATAAATGTGCGACCTGAACTAGCGAGCGCATCGAGTTGGCGATACTCGCGACCCGAGCCGCGGATGATCGCTTTCAATGCGAACTCTTTCGCCATGCGATCCGCTCGTAGCGCATACAA
>JBGSJB010000352.1:0-1973 GCA_041742175.1 Pirellulaceae bacterium | reverse complement strand
TGGCCGAGTCGATCCATCGCCGTTGACGACGCACCGATTTGCATTCGATGACGTCGACAAGGCGTTGCATATGATGGAAACCAAAGAAGACGGAATCCTGAAACCACTGATTCGGTTCAAAGCGTGAGTCGAAGTTTCGCTTTACGTTGGTTTGCAAGCGTTTTTTCGGTAACTTGCGTCAAGCGAGCCGAGCCTTCGAGCTCGCGTTAAGCCGCGATGCTCGTGTGAACACGACCTCGTCGAGTGACTTCCCCCTTTTCGCTCGCAACTTGTCCCGTTCACCGCACGATCAATCCGAAAGTCAGGCGATCAGGTCAACAAACAGAGTTGAGCTGATTTCACACCTGACCATCGGATCGATCGGAATTCGTTACACAATGCACATCTACGCGACACATCACGGGCACGAATGATGATCGTCCCCAACCCTTATTGCTCGTCCGCAACAACACCGGCACCCACGATTGCACGCCCTCAATCAAAGCGTCGATGGGCATTGATCGGGTTTGTGATCGGATGCCTCCCATCAGTTACGTTTGGAATCTATGGTCTTCACGCCGAATCTGTTTATGCTGCATCGCTTCCGCCTGGCGAGTGTTCGTGCGGTATGGGCTCTCTCATGGCAATGATGTTTATTATCCCAGTTGGACCCGTGCTTGGTGTTGTTGGTGCTTGTGCAGGATGGGTTGCTGCAGCGATTGACTGGAGGTCGGCATAATACAGATGCCATCACACCCTTTTTTGCGTTCGGTAGTGGAAAGCGATTTGGTTCATCTAGCAATCTGTCGCGATCAAAGAATTGAGCACGATCCATCCGCGACGCCGGCTCACGCCTGGTAAACTGGAGATGAAAACAGGGACCGCCAATCAAATCTGCGGGATTAAAGCGGTCAGTTTCAACGCACGATCAATCCGTCTGTAAAGAAACCCGATAGATCGAAATTCGTTCGCCGCTGCGAAGTACTTGTCGACAAGTGACGGTCCAGCGGTCCACTCAACTTCGGAGTAGGTAGACTCGCTGCCATGGGCCTCTTGACATTCAGCATCAACGTTACCTTGGACGGCTGCGTCGACCACCAAGAGGGAATCGCCGACGAAGAGACTCACGCCTACTTCACTCGCCTCATGGACGAGAGCGAGGCAATGCTGTGGGGCCGCGTCACCTACGAGATGATGGAGAGCTACTGGCCGGCGGTCGCCCGCGGTGACTTGGAATTGCGGCCGGCAATTCGCGAGTGGGCGGTCAATCTGGAGGCCAAGCCGAAGTATGTAGTGTCGTCGACGCGAAAAGACTTCCCGTGGACCAATAGCCACCACGTCACCGGCGATCTACGGACTGGCGTGCAAAAACTTAAGGACGCGACCCCGGCCGGCGTGCTTCTCGGCAGCGGCAGGCTCGCGACCGAGTTGGACCGGCTGGATCTGATCGACGAGTACAAGTTCCTCGTCCACCCTAGGATCGCCGGTCACGGCCCGACCCTTTACGAGTGCGGGCTACCCAGCACGCGACGGCTCGAACTGGTCTCGTCGACGCCGCTCCACAACAGCGCAGTCGCTATGCACTATCGGCGCGGGCGCGGCTAACAATAGGTTGCTGCGGACGGTCCGCTGCGAGTTCCGTCACTGAACCCGATCGTTGATTGACATGCGACGCCTAACTACCATTGAGAAGAGTGGAGTAATGCTTGCCTTGGTGTTTATAGCTGCTGGCGTGTTCATGATAGTTTACCCGACAGAGGGCCTTGTTTTTCATGCCGTTCGAGACAGACACAGAGCTATCCATCAGCCGGAAGTTGTGTCGAAGCGAGGTTCGCAAATTTGCGGCGGCATTGCAGTCGTAGTCGGTGCTGGCATTGCTTGGTTGGCGTTCAATCGTGGAGGTAAGTGAGATGACGAAGTAATAGCAAGCCAGCAGCCCCCAGAGTCAGTAATTCAATAAAAAATCAGCCGCAATAATTTGGTTCGGCTGTAAG
>JBGSJB010000351.1:0-2121 GCA_041742175.1 Pirellulaceae bacterium | reverse complement strand
CGCTGGCACTAGACCCCAAGAATCAAGACCCATCGAAGAACTCGCGCGTCGAGGTGTTCTTGCTGTCCGAAACGATCAACGACTTCCAACCGGTCAACTCATCTAGCGCCAGACAAGAAGAACCACGCGACACCAAGTCATCACCCAGCCCGACGACTCCCAAACCATCCGATAAAGCGAAAGCCCCTATCCACTAAGCCTGAACTGGCGCGAGCGTTTTAAGATGCAAGTTTAAGAATCGATACCCGGAATCTTCTTGCCTTGCAACTGATAGACGTAACGCAAAACTTCGGCGACCGCTTTGTACTGATCAACGGGTACGATCTGACCGATATCAACCGTCTTGTAAAGTGCTTGAGCCAGGGGCTTGCGTTCAACAACCGGCACGCCGTGCTCCAAAGCGATCTTACGAATCCGAGCCGCCACTTCACCCGCACCCTTGGCGAGCACAATCGGCGCGGGCATCGTCTTGGGATCAAACTGAATCGCAATCGCCAACTCAGTTGGGTTAGTAATCACAACGTCCGCTTTCGGTACAGTTGACTGTATGCGGTTCATCATCAACTGACGCTGGAACGCGCGCCGTTTAGCGGCAATCTGAGGATCGCCATTCATCATCTTCATCTCTTCGCGGACTTCTTCATCCGTCATCTTCAAATCTTGCTCGATCTTCCACCACTGAAACCCATAATCAAAGATCGACAAGACCAACAACATCCCCGCCGTGCGCATGCACATATCCAGCGTCGTCTGCCAAATCAACGTTGCCACTTCGCCAGCGGTTAACTGCTGTGAACCGAGAATCGTCTCCCATCTCCCCCAAATACCGAGTGCAATTACAACGATCACTAAGCCGATTTTGAGTATCCCAAAGCCGATGCGAGCCACGTTGGGCAAATCGAACAATCGCTTGAGTCCAGACAACGGGTTGATTCGGTTCCAATCCAAATTGAGCTTTTCGGGCAAGAACAAGAATCCCACCTGTAACCAGTTGTTGATAAGGATGACCGCACAAACGCTGAGCATGATCGGCAGAACCGCGTAAAGACAATGCATGAAGCTGATGTTGATCAAACCCGTGGCCGATCGACTACTCATGGTCCAGTAGTCGGATTGTTTGAAGGCGGCGATCATGATCTCGGCTAAAGTCTTGGCAACACTCGGTCCCCACCAACCAAGTACCACCACAGCGATTAACAGAACCAGCGCCGATCCGAGGTCCTGACTGCGCGCGATCTGCCCCTGCTCGCGCGCCTTCTGGCGGCGATGCGGAGTTGCATCGTGTTTTTTGTCTCCACCGCTGTCCGCCAACTAGCTTCCTCCGCCTTGCGCTATACGGTGGCAACTCTCGAGCCACGCAGACAGTTCGACTTGATAAACCCAGCCGATTCCGCCAATCGCAATCGCTAGTACCGACAACAAAGTCATCGCGTTGATATTGAATCCAATCGCAAGCACATTCAGTTGCGAAAGGGTTCTTGCAAGCAAGCCAGCGACCAAGTTACTGAGCAGCAGAGCTACCGCTAGAGGTGCGGCCGCACGAATACCGATCACAAACGTGTGCCGGAGAATTCCGTCTAGTTCATATAACCAACTTGCCTGAAACTGCACTACGCCAACGGGATAGTTCGCGTAGCTTTCCATACAGCAGTCGAGCAGTTGTCGATGCCCACCGAGCACGACGAAGATGGCTGTCGCTAACCAACCCAACATGTTCGCAATCACCGGCATCTCTTCATCGGTGTTCGGATCCGCGCTCGTGGCTAGATCCAACCCCGCCAAATTGCCAACCATTTGTCCAGCAATTTGAAGACTCGTCACAGCAAGCAAAATGATACTTCCCAGCAACAAACCAAGGATCACCTCGCCCGTCAGCCCCAATACGATGTTGATCAAGTCTTGCGGAATCGGCGATGCATTGCTGTAAGCGAGCGGTGCGATCAACGCCGACAAACCGATAGCAATTCCAGCTCGCACCCGCATCGGAACGGAAGCCGAACGTGTTGGCGGAGCCATCATCAACGGTGGACTAACGCGCGACAACACTGCCAGGAAAACCCATAACGGTTGACTCAACAGTGATAACAGCGCATCGTTCATCGACTGATGACTTCCGGAATC
>JBGSJB010000350.1:0-3805 GCA_041742175.1 Pirellulaceae bacterium | reverse complement strand
AATGCAAGGCCCTATTGACGTTGTCGCAGGAGGATCTGGGCTGCGCATCCATGGAGACATTCTTGATTTTATTACATCGAACTCAATCAACGTCGAACCGGCCACTACGCTTACCATTTCGTCGAAGAACTGGACGAACCTGCCGACCGGTCAGATCACCGCTGGTCCGAATAGCACGTTGAACCTAAGCGAAGGCATAAACACTTGGACCAACCAGGGTTTGATCTCAGCAACTAATGCAACTATCAATCTGGGAGGTTCATTTACGCAATCCGGTCTCGGTAACTTCAATCGTACCGGTGGAACGGTCACGCTTGTTGGGATTCTCACGGATTCTCTGACCTTAGACGCAGTTACAGGGTCTTGGTTGTTCGGTGGACAAGGTCGATTGCGCAACAGTCTTCTCACCGTCAGCCCGAGCGTAGAGTTCCGGTCAGCAGGTCTCTTCACTTTTGAAAATGTGCACATTGCAGCAGGAACCGATGTTATTGTCGCTAGAAATGATACTTCGTTAACTATTGCAAGCGGTCTGACCCTCAACGGGCGCTTGTTACTGGGCCAAGGGATAAACTACGGCGCTCTTGCGTCCGACTTTCGACAGAGCGGAAACGGAATCCAAACGATCAGTGGCTCAGGGCGGATTGAGTTCAATTCCCAGTCAAACTTTACTCCGAATATCATTCGATCAGATTTTAACAATCCTGCCACGGGCGGGACTCTGGTGATAGGATCAGGCATAACTTTAAGCGGACAGCGTGCTCGGTTCGTTGGTAATGGCCGTTTTGTGTTACAGGGAAAGCTTGAACTCGATGGGGCGGCTGCAAATGTCGATATCGAGCCTACCGGAACTAGCAGTGTCTTCATCAACGAAGGAACGATTCGTTCCGATTCTGGAACACTTAACATCCGGCCTAGTGAGTTTGTGAATAGCTCTACTGGCCAAGTGATCACAACCGGTGGCAGTCTTCTCTTAGGCGGCGACGCAACACAGAACCGTACGTGGAACAATCAAGGTCTGATTCAGGTTATGGACACGACTGTTTCGCTGGGAGGGAGTTTCACTCAGGCGGGAATGGGCACGTTTCAGCGAGACTCTGTCCAGCCCGGGATCGTCACATTGGTTGGAAATGTGACTGGCCCCCTGACGCTGACTTCGGCAACTGGCGATTGGAGGTTTGGCGGAAGTGGCCGATTGAAAGATTCGACGCTATCGGTACATCCAAGTGTAAACTTTCAATCGTCGGGTATCTTCACGTTTGATAATGTGCATGTTGCAGTAGGAACCGCTGTTACAGTCGCAAGTAGCCATCTTTTTTTAACGATCGCCAATGGCCTTACGCTCAACGGGCGGTTACTGTTAGGCGACAACGCAACAAGCTACGGTCAGCTCGTTTCAGACTTTCGCTTAAGCGGCAGTGGAAGCCAAACGATTAGCGGCAGTGGTCGGATCGAGTTCAATCATCAAGCGAATCTCATCCGCTCGAATTTTAATAATCCAGCAACTGGCGGGACGTTGGTGATTGGACCTGGTATCACCTTGGCTAGTCAGAATCCAGCAGCGACCAACGAGCGACTTCGCTTTGAGGGCAATGGCTCTATTCTGCTTCAAGGGGCGATTGTCGTGGATGGCTCAGCAGCTAGAGCTGAGATTGTAGCCACCCGTTTTGAAAACCAAGGGACTCTTCGTGCTTCGAATGCGGCGGTGATAGATGTTCGACCTACGACACTGGTGAACTTCGCTGATGTTACCAATCTTGGCGGTAATCGCTTTGGCGTCACGCTGCAAGGTGGAACGTTTGTAGCCAGTGACGGCACGATCCGGTTGTTTCAGGGAACAAATGCGGCGCACTCGTTTGTGCTGAAGAAACTCGAGGCCGAGCTGATTCTGGCTGGAACGACGCCGAGAATCTATGGGCATACGACGAGTACGACCAGCGCGATCACAGAGCTTGCTGAAATCGGCATAATAGGGCATTTGCAACTGCGGGATGGTGTCTTCTATGGACCTGGCGGTGAGGTGCTGGTGCGCGGCCAAGTGGATGTGGACTCGACGAGTCGCTTCGGACAGGCTCCATCAGCCCCCATCACAACAGTCGGCCTGAAGAGCCATTTCGCGGCTAATGGTAATCATTTCAATAGTGCAACTGGCGCAGAGAGTATCGTTGCAACGCCTGTAAATGGTTCCGGGTTTTCTACTGGGTTGGACGGCCAAGGGTTCTCTTTTGATGGGGTCAACGATCACGTTGCCATTCCGGCAAATCCCTCTTTGAACAATAGAAGCCTCACCGTTTCAGCTTGGTACAAGTTGGATCAATTGCAAACAGGCCTAACAGTTCTGTTTGGTAAGACAATCGGCAACGGTACGCTCAATTCCTATTCGGTATGGCTCAACGGAGACAGCATCAATTATGGAATTGGGAATACGGGCGGATTTGATTGGCAAGGTGTTGCCCTCGTTCGACAAGTTGGCCAATGGAACCATGTGGCGTTGGCGTTTAATGACGCGAACAAACTAGTTCAGTTGTATCTCAACGGTTCCTTGCTGCATTCGTTCACTGCGACTCGACCGATTAGCTATGATGACGGCCGGCCCCATGTGCTGGGTGCAGATATCGAAAATGGTAATCCTGCGTTCTTCTTCCCCGGAGTGATCGACGAGGTTCGGCATTATGATCGCGCGCTATCAGCGACCGAGATTTTTGATATCGCCGCCGATACGCTTCTCGTTGCTACCACCATCCGACAAGTCGACGGTGAGGTGCGCGTGGGCGGGTCGCTGACAAGCTTGAGCCAGTATCATCTTGAGGGTGGCACGCTGTTTGGCGTGGGGACCTTGCCAACAAACCTGAATCAGAGCGGTGGTACACTGGCTCCTGGTAATTCACCGGGCTGTTTGGAGATCGAGGGCGATTATAACTTGACAGCCGCTGGCACACTGCAGATTGAAATTGATGGTCCAACGGTTTGCACGCAATATGATCAGTTACAAGTCAACGGCAGCGTTACATTGGCTGGCGCGTTGGACGTGTTGCTCGATCCTGCGTATAGCCCAACTATCGGTCAGAAGTTTCTCGTGCTCGACAATGACTTGAGCGACAGTATTGTTGGCCAGTTCCAGTATGCTGGGAGTGTGCTGCGTGAACGTCAAGTTTTTTCAGTAAATGGGAATCAACTGTTCCGTATCAGTTATGCCGGTGGTGATGGCAATGATGTGGAATTGGAGTTCCTGGGTAAAGGATTTTTAGTCAGCAACGCTAGCGAGACAGCTCCAGGATCATTGTTCCAAGCGATCAACGATGCAAACGCGTCCTCTGGGCACGACTTGATCGCGTTCGCAGTTGATGAAACGAATCGTGTTAACGGACGCGTCTTGATCGAAAACACGGGCCTGATCATTACCGAAACCATTACGATCGATGGAACAACGCAGTACGACTTTACTGGAACACCAGCCATTGAATTCAGAGACCCCATAGGCAATAGCGCTACGGGTGTCAGTTTTGCCGCCGGAGCCACGTTTAGCGAATTGCGAGGTTTGTCACTTACCAATTGGACTATTGGTACTTCGATAGCTGCCGAGAATGTACGGATTGCCGGGAACTTTATTGGAATTCCTTTGGACGGCTCGGCTGGCGGTGGGAATGGTATCGGTATTGAGATTTCTCCTAGCAGCCCGTTGAAAAACTCACAGGCCGCGCTATTTTAGGGGCATTGGGCTTCGAGTGCTTTGGGAGAGATTGAGATGGCGCTTGGTCGGCGGAAAAGTGGTGGGCAAGAAGATCTGTTTGTGCTGGCAACGGACTTG
>JBGSJB010000349.1:0-16629 GCA_041742175.1 Pirellulaceae bacterium | reverse complement strand
TCTGTCGTTGTCATACAGACAAGTTTCTTACCAAAGTAAATCATCGGCGCGCCAATGAATCTTGGATAAACCTTTGAAACAAACCAACGAATCGTCCAGCCTTGCGCACTCTTCACATCCTTGATGTACTGCACAATCGCTGCACGCTCATCAGGAAAACGTGCGATTAATTTTTCCTCGTACTCTTTCGGATCACTCGGGACTTCAAACGTGCCATCTGGAAAAATGAAACGTTCGAAAGGCGAGTTCATTGGATGCCACTTCACTCCGCTACGTGTCACTAGATTCATGACGCCGCGAGTCAAAGATCCAGGTTGCATTTCGCCGACATAATGAACTCCAATATCCCACTCGTAATCTTTTCGCCGAAAGGAATGTGTGAAGCCACCTAACTTGAAATGACGCTCGAGCATCAGAACTCGCTTCTTGCCGAGCTGAGCCAGGATGCTCGCCGTCGCGAGTCCACCCATACCCGAACCGATGACGATGACATCGTAATTGCTGCTCTCAGTACTGCTAATCATGTTTTTTCACTTCGGTCGATCAAGTTTATCAAATCTATCAAGTACGATGGGTTAACGATCGCGCGCTGGTCTTAAGCCCGCACCAACTGCCAAATGTACGAGCCGTCGCGCGCGAGTTCGCATCGCACCCGATTGCGTTTCTTTAAGTGATTCAAAAAGCCAACTGTCTCAGCGATCAATGTTGATTGCTCGTGCCTTTCAAGCGGTCTGCGATAGACCGCCTCCAAACACTCTACCGCAGTTGCGGGACGCTCGAGACGCTGAAGCAAACGTTTCAAAACCGATTCCATGTTTGTGATCAGCTGTTCGCACCGTGTCCTCGCGCCATTGAACGGCGCGCCGTGTCCTGGGAAACAAAGCGTTGCATCGGAGGCGAAGGTTTTAAAACGATTGCAACTAGTCAACCACTCGCTGACCAAGTCTTCATCCGGCTCGCTCGCATGAACACTTAAATTCGATGCGATTCCTGGCAGAATCTGATCGCCAGTAAAAGCGAAACCGTCTTCGGTCCACAATGTTACATGACCGGCGGCGTGACCATGACCGATCCGCACGCGCCACCTTCGTCGACCAATGTCCAGCACATCGCCTTCTTCAAGCCTACAATACGAAAACGGAATCGGCTTTACCAACTGCGAGAATTGACTTGGCTTCCTGCGTCGATACGCCTCCAGTGACACGCCTTTAACGCCCGCCCGAACAGCAAATTGAATTTGCTCGTCGCACGGCAATTCGCGGTCGTCCATCTGCAACATACGCGCGTACAGCCAGCACAAGCGAGTTGTGCATAGCACCGCGCCACGCTCGGCGAACCATCCAGCCAATCCGATATGGTCCGGATGATAATGAGTCGCAATAACGCGTGTCACCGGCTTGCGCGCCAGTGAACCAATTGCAAAAGTGGCATTCAAGGCAGCAACGCATGCGTCCGAGTTCTCACCCGTATCGACGACCGTCCAGCCACTGCGCTCCTCGATCGCGTAGATGTTCACGTGTCCCAACGCCGAAAATAAGGGTAATCGAATCCACCAAATGCCATCGGCAACCTCAAGCGGTGCACCGAAGCTAGGCAATTCCGCAATAGTTGCTTGCACCGCCATCGCGCGCCGCAACTTGGTACTTGGTTGATCAGCAGCGACAGAGGGAATTACTTGCGACATTCCACTACCACCTTCCCCTTACGTCCGGTTTGCTCGGCGCGTTGGATCGCCGCGCCAATGTCGCGAATTGCAAAGCAGGAGTCGATCGCAATACTCAGCCGACCATCCGCAATTAACTCCGCCAACGAATCGAAATGCGTGCGCCGCTCATTCAACGATAAGCGATTCAGCAATTTGGAAAGCCAAAACCCATGCAGCGAAACGCCGCGAAAGATTGTTTGCTCAGGACTTAGCAGACAAGGTTCGTTCGACAGCATGCCGTAGTTCACAATCTTACCGCCTTCGCTCAAACACTCCGCCAATCTCTGCACGCCGGGACCAGCCACGGCGTCGAGGGCAAGTTTGATGGGATCGTGTCGCAGGATAGCGCGAACTTGTTGAGCTAGATCATGTCCATCTTCCACTATGTGGTCGCCACCGAGTGCCATAATTTCAGATGCGGTCTCCACCCGCCGAACCACGTTGATCGTTTTAATGCCTCTCGTCCTTGCCAATTGGATCACGCAGCGCCCGACACTCGACAGCGGTGCAGTCTGAAGAATCCAATCGCCTGAAACCAACTCCACGTAATTGTTAAGCAGCAGCTGTGCCGTTGTTGGGTTAACCTTCAGCATTGACATTTGACGCAGATCGCAGTCGCGGGGAACTTTGTGCACCGCACTTACCGGCAACTTGCGACGTTCCGCCCAGTTGTTGTTGCCAAGCACGACCACACAGTCGCCGGGCTGAAAATCCTTCACAGCCGAACCGACTTCAGCGATAACACCTGAAGCCTCCATCCCGATTGTCGACGGTAGTTTTGGCAACGTTCCATAACGCCCAGCCAATATTGCGAGATCAGCGACATTGATTGGGAATGCGGCGACGTCAACGACAACTTCCCAAGCCGATGGCGCTCCGACATCCGGCACTTCAACGCACTTTGCAACTAAATTAGGCGGTCCAAACGTATCAAATAGAATCTGTTTCATCGTGTCGCTTTAGATCACACCCTTCGACGCCGGAGCAACCGCCAAGTTCGTCACTAAACAGTCGATCGTAAAGTCAATCTGTTCGCGCGTGTGCTTGGTGTTAATAAAGAATCGCAATCTTGACTTGTCGCGCGGCACAATGGGGTACAGCATCGGGAACGAACAGATGCCACTGTTGAACAACTGAATCGACATCCATAACGCCAACTCCGAATCGCGCATCATGATCGGCACGACACCTGAATCCTTACTGTTGTAAGTATCCAACCCGGCAGCCTTAGCTCGATCGATAAAATAAGCCGCGTTAGCTTGAACGCCGCGCGCCAATTCGGGTTCGCGCTGCATGATTCGCAAAGTTGCCAACCCTGCCGCCGCGTTGGCGGGGGTTGGCGCGGCACCGTATAGTAGTACGCCGGGAGCGAAGTATTTCAAAATTGCTACAAGGGCTTTGTGACCAGCCACATAGCCGCCACACGTTCCGAACGCTTTGCTCATCGAACCAAATAAAATGTCGATCTCGTTGCCCGAGATGCCAAAGTAATCGGTCACTCCCAAGCCGCGAGGGCCGATAATGCCCATCGAATGCGCTTCATCGACCATCAGCAAAGCCTTGTGTCGCTTCTTGATCTCAATGATGCGCGGCAGATCGGGGATATCACCGTCCATACTGTACACGCCTTCAACCAATACGATTGCCCGCTCGTACTTGTCGCGATGCAGCGCCAGCAACCGGTCCAACGCGTTGTAATCGTTGTGAGGAAAACTGTACCTGCGGGCTGTGGTCATTTTGCAACCGGCCAGCGCGGAATTGTGTACCAGTTCATCGTAAATGATCAGGTCTTGCGGCCGAGCGAGGTAGCCGACCGTAAACGCATTCGTGCTGTATCCACCGACAGACAGGACCGCATCCTCACATCCCAGAACCCCGCACAAGTCTCGCTCAAAGTCTTGGTGGATATCGACCTCGCCAGTGATCGAACGTCCCGATCCAGTGCTCGTACCAAACTGATCTATCGCCTGCTTGGCAGCTTCCTTGACGCGCTGGTCGCAAGCCAGTGCCAAGTAGTTGTAACTGGAGTAGTTGATCATCTCGCGACCCTCGAGATTGACGGTCGCATCCGACGAACTAAGGTGCTTGCGAAACTGGTTCCAGGGGTAGTTCTGCTTGTCGTAATACCACTGCATCGTCTTAAATTCTTGGTACTCCGGAAAGCACTCGAAGTCGTAGAACGCGGGACTCATGCTCAGAGTTTGACGCGTAACGCTGTCTTGAGAAGCGGCTAAGTTTAGCCCTTTGCGAAGTCGATCTAAGCTGCTCTGAACGCTCATGGATGTGTCTCTATTCTGTCTAACGTCTTACCATCAACCCAACTACTCACTTGGTACTCATGTCCTCTCGGTCCCAGGCTCCGCCCTGCGCCCGAGGCTCCGCCTCGCAACTCCCGCCTACCAGTCCCACAACTCAGCAGGCGGGGCCTGCAGCGGAGTGAGTTCTCAGGCAGAGCCTGGGGACTAGCTCACACTGGCCATTGACATGGACTCCACGCTACCTGCCATCAGCGTCTTCAACGCCGAAGCAGCAACAGCGCGGATTGTTGAATTGCCAATCAGTTCGAGGATGGAGATGCTCACACCAAGTTGCGCATCGAGCGTGCTTTGGATTTCGGTCGCCATAAGTGAATCGACGCCTAGTTGATCGATGGCACGGTCAACGGAGATACTCTCAGAGTCGGCTTTCAGGACCACAGCGATAATGTCGCGCATCAGCATCGCCAACAGCTCAACCTGATCAACCGGATCCAGCTTCACCATTTCCGCGATCAAGGCATCGCGAGCGGTGTTGTCTTTCGCTTCTGAGTCGGCGGCGATCAACAGCGCGAAGCGCGGCGACTTGCCACCGCGTGTCTCGAACCTCGCCCAATCGGCCCACGAAGTAATCATCGTTACGCCAAGCTGTGCGACTCCTCGCGCCAGTGCACTCCGCATCACTTCGAGAGCTTCAAAGGAACCGATGCCACGCAATCCCGTGTAACGCAAGAATTGCTCAAGCTTTTCATCCTGGGCGACGACACCAACATCGGCAATCGCACCCCAATTAACACTCGTCCCAGGGAGTCCTTGCGATTTGCGAAGATGCGCGAGCCCATTCAGGAAACCGTTGGCGGCGCTGTAAGCCGCTTGACGACTGTTGCCAACCAAGTTCGCGATCGATGAGTAGAGTACGCAGTGGTCAAGTGGAAGATCTTTCGAAAGCAGATGCAGATTCCACGCGCCTAGCGCCTTACTGCGCATTACTTTCGACAGCGTATCCAAGTCCATGTCGGCAATCGGCTGATCGATGATGACCGCAGCAGAGTGGAAAATGCCTTTCAAAGGCGGCATGTTGACAGCGATCTCCGAGAACAAATCACTGAGCCGGAGATAGTCGGCTGTGTCACAGGCGGCAGCTTTGACTCTCACTCCTCTCTGCTCCAATCGCTTCACAAAAGCCTGGCGTTCTGCACTGTCCGCTGCAGTTCGTCCAGTCAGAATGAGGTTGCGCGCACCGTGTTGGACCAACCACTCAGCCGTTTTCTGCCCGAAGCCACCAAAGCCACCGGTGATCAGATAGCTCGCTTCAGAATCGAACCGCAAATCATCTTGCAAGACCATCGGCAAATCCTTGCCCTCGGTAGCGTAGGTCATCACAACTGCTGAACTCGCATCGGCAATCGGCAACTTTTGCCATGCGATATCGGCCACCGAGACATCGAACGAAGGTAGCACGCGAAGTTTGTTGTCTTCGATCAAATTGATCACTCGCTTTAGCGTCGCTTCGAACTGACGAGGCTTGTTCAACATCAGCCGCATGTCGCAGCGAACGAAAGCATCAACGTGCTGCGGCAATACAGTCGGGCGCGCCGTCGCATCGGTATCGATGATCGCGCCACCGCTAGCCACCAGATGCAAATCGAATCGTTTTAGCCAACCGCTCATCTCAGCTACGAGCAAGTCGAACGGCTTGCCATGATTGCGTTCACGCATCGCAGTCGTAATACCAACTGGGCACAACGAATAGCCGGAAAAACGCGACGTGACACGCATGTCGATTTGACTTAAGTCCTCAACCAGCAGCGTTACTTTCATACCATGCCGTGCAAAACACTCCGCAAAGCTGAGCGCGACCGGACTCCACTCAATCGCGACCGACGCACCTGCATCCAAGTCCAATTGCTCGAAAGCACGCTCGGCTCGTGTCGCCGCCCCAATCGAACTTACCAAGTTCGATGCATTGAGTTGTTCGTTGATCTCTGCAACAAACACGTCGCTTCTTTTAGCCACTAAATGGCTGCCCAGGTCAGCCGGTGCAAAGCCGCAAACTCGCATCCCAGGCCGCAGGTCCGTCACCTCCTCTCCGACTTCAAGCACACGACCGACGAACTCGATTACGGGCTGCTCGATCATGTTCGAGGAAGGGTCCAGCAACAGATTCGCTGGAACGATCGTGGCCACATTGCGAATACATACTTCGTCCCTTTCGACGGAGGGCAAACGCGTCGTTAGCACTCGGGCTGTCCCAACACTTTCCACGTCGGGCAGCAACGGACGTACAACCACCGGATGTTCATCATCCAAATGCAAATACTGTACGCGATCTTCAGACAGCAGTTTACTATCGACCAGTTCGCTGACCAAACGTAATCCGCCACGCAGCGCCACCTCGTCATACACGTCATCGCACAGTAACTCGAGCGCCAACGCATCGACCGTATCGAGGCTCACACGTGCAGGTAAGTCGATCGTGCTAAACTGAAATCCTTCAAGCTCGTTGAATGCAACGCGGCAGAACCCATTCAGTGCAGATTGACGTGGTTGCACCTCGTCATCGCGATCATCGATTGCAAACGCCGACCGAGTAACTACATACACACGCGGCTTGCGTTCCCAGTTTTGTCCGAGCATCGCTTGTGTGAAGTTAACGAGCGCTCCCAACGCCAGTTCACCGGTCGGGTCATCGTTGTCTTCAGCATCCATACTATGCGTGAAGACGACGCCATCAAGCTCACCGCAAACGGCAAGCACTTGCTGCATGCCTGCAATGTCATGCGGGTGAACCGTGAAAACTGACCCGTCCTGGCGGAAGCGCCCGTTACAAGAGACTCTGCCAGCGATCATCGCTCCGTAGTGCTCCAGCCGCGCTGCAACATCTTGCACAATGCCTGTCGAAGCTCCGATCACCAACCAATAACCCAGCCGCTTCGGCTCGGTCAGGTTCTCGCCGTAACGCCATTGGTAGCTGAGTATCTGTCGTTTAACGCGATCACCGAACTGATCGGTACGTTCGCGTCTGGAAGCCGCCGTTGACCGCATGCCGCGCACAGATGCGACCACTAACCCTTCATCATTCATCAAAGTCAAATCGCAATCGATGTGACGCGCGGACTGTTCGATCTTTTTGCCAACACACCAGATTCGATCCGGCAGCCGCTCGACATATAAACACAACTCGCCGACGCCAGTTGGCAGAAAAGTGCTTTCGGCGTTGCCCAACATCGCTGATAACGTCTGGAAGCAAGCGTCCAGCACCGTGGGATGAATGCGGTAGCTGTCCAAGTTGGCGGTTAGCGTGGGCTGCATCTCGATCCGCGCTAAAACTTGATCCTTGCTCTTGTTCAGCCGCAATTCGTGAACGGTCTGGAATGCCGGTCCGTAACTCAGCCCCATCTGATCGAGCCCGCGGTAGAACGCTCCGATGTCTTCTTTCCCCTCGAAATGCTCAAGAATTTGGTGCAATTCTCGCGTACTGGTCTCGCACCGCTCCAACCCAGCTATCCGAGCAGTAATGTGAACTTGTCCTGGTCCCAAACGTCCGTTCTCCAATCCGCGAATCGTGACCGACTGCGTAACTGGATCATAAGTTGTCGAACAATCGAGACCGCGGTCGGCCGAGATCAGCATTGGGGCTTGAATAACGAGGTCGCGAACAACTAAACACTGTGCCGCTGGAAACTGAATACCTGCCAGCTCTAGTAACGCCTCGACATAAGCCGCGGCCGGCAAAACTGGCATACCTGTAACTACATGCTCGCGGAGATAGTTGACCGGTTCATGATCCAGATCGATGCGCCACACCGGTGTCGCCGGCGCCTCCTGAAGTCCCAAGATCGGATTGTCGAGCGGCGCGATGCGCTCCTGCACACTGCGGTCATTCTCCATCCAAAAGCGCTCACGCTGCCAAACATAATTCGGCAACGCCATAAACTTGCCGCCCGCATTGTGCTTCGTCCAGTCAAGTTCGCATCCCTCCGCAAACACGCTCATAACCGCGCGGTGCATGCTTGCAAGTTCTGGCGAATTTTTACGCAACGTGTACAGCGTGCGGCATTCTTTACCAGCTACTTTGATGCAGTCCTTGAGTGAATTTGCTAACACCGGATGAGGACCAACTTCGATGAATGTGTTGAAGCCGTCGTCGATCGCTGAATAGATTGCGGCAGCGAATTCAACTGACTGGCGCACATTCAACGGCCAGTAATTCGCGCCGTATGTACGGCCAACAACCGCGCGTCCAGTCACGGTCGAGTACAGAGGCAAGTGCGGCTCGCTCGGTCTCACGCTTGCCAGACGATTCGCCAGTTCTCCCATGATCGGTTCCATCATCGGGCTGTGGTAAGGCACTTCGACATCTAACGTGCGATGAAAGGTTCCAGATTCCGTAAGCTGACTGGCAAGCCTTATCAGTTCGTCTGCGTTTCCAGCCAAAGTAACATTCATAGGTCCATTCACCGCTGCGATAGAAACTAGATCCGCGCTTCCAGCAATGAGCGCCAACGCATCCTCTTTGCTCAAGCCGACCGCCATCATCGCGCCGGTGCCCGCACAGGTCGCTTGCAATTGACTGCGATGAAAACAGACGGTCATCGCATCCTGCAAACTTAGTACGCCGCAAGCATAAGCCGATGCCAGTTCGCCAACAGAATGTCCAACGGCCGCGCCGGGTTCGACGCCCGCAGCTCGCAACATCGCCAGCAATCCGAGCTGAATTAAGAAGTTCGCGGGCTGCGCGATGCGGGTATCCTGCAGCCTTGCTTCCGGCTCCGATTTGAGCATCTCAGCTAACGCGGAAAAGCCTGCAACTGATTGGAAGACGGCATCCGCTTCTTCGACTGCAGCGCGATAGATTCGATCTTCGCGATAAAGTTCTTGGCCCATGCCCCACCACTGCGGCCCCATACCTGTGAACACGAAAACAGGTTTGCGATTGCCTTGGTACGGCTCAACCCCACGCACAACTTGATCAGACTCCGATTCCGATTTCAGCGTTTCAAGCGCAGCGATAATCCCTTCAACGTTCGCTCCCTTCACAACGGCGCGATGTGATAAGCGTGCTCGTTTAAAAGACAGCGTGTAGAGAACATCCTCGAGCCGCGCGCCGCGGCGCAGTGTGTCCGCTACTTTTCCCGCCATCGCATCGACCGCTTTCCGACTGCGTCCCGATAGCGGTAAGAAGTAAGGGAAGTCGCGGACACTCGCTACCGTCTTGCTGTTGCCGAGCGCCGCAAGCGACTGACCGTTGGACTTCGTCGCTGAGCTAGCCAGTGCAGGAGCTGTTTGCAGCACCACATGCGCGTTCGAACCTCCGTAACCGAACGAATTTACAGCAACTTTAAATTCTTCGCCGGTTGCGGCTAGCGGAATCATTTCGTCCGCCAAGCGTATGCCAAGTTCGTCGAACGGAATGTCTGGGTTGGGTACTTGCAGATTCGCGAGCGGCGTTGCTTGGCGATGCTGCAACGTCAAGACGCTTTTCACGATGGCGGCCACACCAGCGGCAGCCTCTAAATGGCCAATGTTGCTCTTGATAGAACCGATCACCAATGGACTTAGGTTCTTCGCTTTGCGAGCGCGTCCGTAATACTCGCCAAGCGCGGTAGCTTCGGTCGGATCGCCAATGGCTGTCCCAGTTCCATGGCATTCCACGTAACGCACTTCACTCGGATCGATCTCATACTCTCGGCAAACTTGTTCAACTAACGCCCGCTGCGCGCCGCCATTGGGCATCGAAATGCCAGGAGTGTGTCCATCTTGATTCGATCCCGTTCCAACGACCGTCGCTAAGATCGGATCGCCATCGCGAATAGCTGACTCCAGCGGCTTGAGCACCACCGCTGCAGCGCCTTCGCCGCGCCCGTAGCCATCCGCCCGGGCGTCGAATGACTTGCACTCGCCATCTCGCGATAAAAAATGACCTTTGCACATTCCCATCGGATACTCAGGTCGCAACATCACATTCGACCCGCCCACCACCGCCAGTTCACAAGCCCCGCGCCACAAATCTTGACATGCATAGTGAAACGCAACCAACGAGGAGGAGCATGCGGTGTCGATCGATAAACTCGGACCGCGAAAATCAAACGTGTGGGAGATGCGATTCGAAAGCATCGTCATCATCATGCCTGCCGCAGTGTTCTGGTTGATCTGCGAACGATTCGTCGGCGACATCTGCGTGACCATGTGGTCCAACATGAATCCACCGACATAGACACCTACCGCGCGTCCTGCGATTTCAGGCAGAATCAGGCCCGCGTTTTCGAACGCTTCCCAGACCACTTCCAGCAACAAGCGTTGCTGCGGATCCATATTTTCTGCATCGCGAGGGGAGATGCCGAAGAACGCAGCATCAAAAAGACTGATGTCCTGCTTCAGAAAGTTCCCACGCCGTATATACGCTTTACCTTTAGACACAGCATTAGCTGAGTAATAGCGATCCGCGGTCCAGCGATCCGCGGGGACAGTATCGACCGTATTGAAACGCGCCTTGAGGGCTTCCCAAAGTTGACTTACGCTGTCGAGCCCCTTTGGAAATCTACAGCCCAATCCAACGACAGCCAGTGCACCACGAGTATTACTCAAGTTGATCCCCAGAAAAGTTGCTAGCTCGCGACAACTGCCACTTTCTAGCGCGGGGATTAACCGGCACAACCACATTCATCAGCGTGACGTCAGGTAGTCACAGTCCGATCGAAAGAGTTTGGTGGGCAATTGTTCAGTTGCATTTCATTTCTGGTACAAGACTCGGGATATTGCACCTCTGGCATTTTATCATCGCGGCAAGTGCTAGCAACAACACTTTTGAAACTATATCGTCCTAGACCCGATTCGCTCAACAACGTGTGGATTACCGATCTAAAACGTCCAGCAACACAAAAAACACTTAGCACCTGTCTTCAGGTTTAATATTCGTCGCGGACACCACGCGTTCAATTTCGTCAGCCGTCATGCCTCGGTCGACAAGCTGCTGCTTCAGCTCGATCTCGTTGCGATGCTTAATGATGGACTGCACGCCGTTGACGATTGCGGTGATACACAGCCAACTGAAAACGCCTATAATCGCGACTAAGGGAATAGCGAACGGCGACATAAAAAGTGACATCGTATTGCCTTAAACTGAACAAATAGCAGCGAGTCCATGGTTAACAGATCAACACTGAACATTTCGTCACAGAACGCCGGATCTTGGCCCGTCGTGCAACATAATTTAAGTGCGGATGTACCGCAACTCGCCATCAAACCGCTGCATATCGGCCCGATCGTCGTAGATCCACCGATTCTGCAAGCACCGATGGCCGGATTCACCAATTTTGCCTACCGGCAAGTTGTCCGGGAATACGGTGGAGTTGGTTTGCAGGCTACGGAGATGGTTAACGCACGCGGCTTTATGTGGCTCGACGAGCACGAATGTGAACATCCGGATCGATTGTGGGGCGTTCGCGACGAGGCCAGACCGCTGGCGGTGCAAATCTGGGATAACGAACCCGACACAATGGCTAAAGTCGGTCGGCGGCTAGTGGAAGAATATAAAGTTAGTGTCGTCGATATCAACTTTGGTTGTCCTGTGAAGCAGGTCACGGCGAAGGCGCACAGCGGTTCGTACTTGCTACGTCATCCCGAGCGAATGTCGGCGATTATTTCGCAATTGGTCGCAGCCTGCTACCCAACTCCGGTGACGGCAAAAATCCGCCTCGGTTGCACTTTCAACGCGATGAACGCAATCGAGATCGCTCAAGTGGTAGAAGAAGCCGGCGCTTCGGCACTCACGGTTCACGGTCGAGTTGCTGAACAGTACTTCAAAGGCATTGCAGACTGGGAACGGATCGCTGAGCTGAAGCAATACCTGAAACGCATCCCGCTGATCGGCAACGGCGATTTGGACAGCGCAGAGAAAGTGGTCTATGCGTTTCAGCATTACAAAGTGGACGGAGTCATGATCGCTCGCGCGGCGCTCGGTCGACCTTGGTTGTTCGCCCAAGCTGCGGCGGCTTTGCGCGGTGAACCGATTCCGCCCGAGCCGACGTTGGCACAACAGAAGGAGTGCTTGCTGCGCCACTACGATTTAGTCGTCTCGCGTTTCGGGGTACAAAAAGGCACCCATCTGATGCGCAAGTACGCTTGTTGCTACGCGCAGGGTAAACCCGGTTCACGTAACTTTCGCAGTCTTGTGGCGCAAGTTGCAACGCCCGATGAGTTCCATCGGATCGTGGCTGAAACGTTTCCCAAAGATTCCGATTTGGTTACCGTTGGTAGTGAATCTGACAACAGTGCAGCGGGTAGCGCTGAGGTGACCTAGCTCTGTCATAGCGAGCTGGTCAACTGGTCTAAGCATGGCCCTTTAAGTTCATTGTTCACTTCTAAAACTTCATCAATTCTCCGTCTCAACCATTTGTAAGGCATCCGCAATTGTCTGAAGAACAGGTACTCGTCATTCCAGCCAATCGCCTCAGTCTGCTGGGCGAATTCAGTGGCTTTCGCCCGTTTCACCAGGCTGATTTGGATGCGCTGCTCAACCCCGAGTTCATGGAGTTTCGGCCGCGAAGTACTGTCGAAGAGGATCCTTCTTTCAAACAGTTGATTCCCTACGCGATCCTCCAAGCTGAAGAGGAAGGTGTTCGCAAGCTGTTTCAATACACTCGCGGCAAGGGACAAGGCGAGAAGCGATTGCACGCGCTTCGAAGCATCGGCATCGGAGGACATATTTCGAGCGAAGATGCAGACAAAGTTGATCTGTATCGAAGTGGCATGCTTCGCGAACTGACCGAAGAGACGATCATCGAAGCCGCTTATGACGAGGAGCTGGTTGGGTTCATCTACGACGACACTTCCCCCGTCGGTCGCGTGCACCTCGGTGTTGTCCATCTGTTGAAACTCAGTGCACCGCATGCTCGCGCTCGCGAAACTGATCTTGTTGACAGCGGTTTCGAATCGATCGATCACATCCAATCGAATCTCGACAAGTTCGAAGTTTGGTCGCAACTCTGTCTCAAGCATTTGTTCTCATAGTTTGCGACAGCATTGGTGAAACAGCAAGCTTGTAAACATCGGCTAGTGTTGAATGGCATTGAAAAGCAGGCGGTAGGAAATTGATCTATCTTGACCATCACGCAACCACGCCGCTGGATCCCGAAGCGCTCGCCGCCATGCTGCCGATGATGACGGAGCACTTCGCAAACGCGGGCAGCATTACTCACGAAGCTGGTCGTGAAGTAGCTGAAATCGTCGATCGATCGCTGAACGAACTTTGCAATCTGATCGGCGCTGCGGCTGACGAACTCGTGATCACCAGCGGTGCGACGGAGAGCAATAACTTGGCGCTATTCGGAGTCTGTTTGCATCCACGCCAGAAACGTCGCAAAATCGTGAGCCTAGTAAGCGAACACAAAGCCGTGCTCGATCCGCTCAAGCGACTCGAGCAGATAGGTTTCGAAGTTGTGCTGTTGCCCGTGGCCGACAACAACCAATCGATCCCCGGTCAAGTCGACTTAGACCTGATGCGCGCCGCCATCGATGACAACACGGCGATCGCTACCGTCATGTTAGCCAACAATGAGATCGGCACGCTTCAGCCGCTGCGTCAAATTGCTGAACTCTGTCACCAGCGCGGCTGCTTGCTGCACACCGACGCAACGCAAGCTGTTGGACGAATAGCGATCGATGTCGATCGGCTGGACGTCGATTTGCTCAGCTTCTCCGCTCACAAGTTTTATGGTCCCAAGGGAGTGGGCGGATTGTTCGTGCGCAGTCGCGGTCGGCGTGTCAAACTGCTAGGGCAAATCGTCGGTGGTGGCCAGCAACAGAACTTGCGCTCCGGCACATTAAACTCTGCCGGTCTCGTCGGAATGACAGCCGCCCTGCGCAAATGCTATCGACTTAATAACTGGTTAGTCAATTCAAACTGCGTAGGACTTGAACAGACTAGCATCGCGATGTTGCGAAACCGACTTTACGAACGACTGAGGAGTTCCATTGACTCACTCCAAATAAACGGTCCGCGAATGCCAGCAACAGCGGAAATGCACATCAGCGATCACGAACTTAGTAGATTAGCTGGCAATTTGAATCTCTGTTTTTATCCCATTGAGGGGCAGAGCCTGATGCTAGAATTACCAACGGTTGCGATGAGCAGCGGCAGCGCCTGCACTTCAGCGGATCCACGACCTAGCCACGTGTTGGAAGCGATTGGACTGAGTGTCGAACATTCTCGCAGCAGTTTGCGGTTCGGCGTCGGACGGACAAACACCGAGCAGGAAATCGACCTCGCAGCGGAAATGTTAATCGCAGCAGCACGTAAATTGCGCAAGTTGCTGTAGCCGCCCAAGCTCCGCTCCGTTAACTTGAGTAGTTATTCATTAGCACTTCACCGAACGGAACATGCGAAGTAGCTAGCAACCATCAGTTGTTGCAGATCTTCTCAACGTCGATCGCATCAGGAGGATTACAGACCATGCAGAGCACTCACTGGCAACTTCTCAGATTGCGAGCTGCGGCGGGATTTCAGTTCGCATTGTTAACTGCATCGGCGGCTTTGATGCTCTCCGAAAGCGGTTATGCGCAAACGCGTTTCGATCAGCCCACAAGTCGCGATAGAAGCATGACCGCGTTGCCTGGAGCACTTGGACGGGCGGGCAGTTGGTCGGGCAGCTCGTGGTTGAGCACCAACTTAATGCAGCCTCCTGAATGGCAACTGGGCGTGAGTGTCGAGAATCGCGAAACCGGCGCGCTCGTCCGCAGTGTCGCACCAAACTCCGCCGGCGCGCGAGCTCGATTGGAGCCTGACGATTTGATCATTGCCGTTGGCGGTTACCAAGTCGGCATGATCGAAGGCCGACTCTTTGACTTAGGTGAAGAACTGCGTCGACGTGCTGACGCATCGGGCATTGTGTCCATGCTTGTCCAAGATCACAACTCTGGACAGATCGCCAGCGTCCGCGTGCAACTTGACGCGAGCAAAACGACGCTCAGCGGTGAAGTGGTTTATCGCGAGCGCTTCGCCCTGCCAAGCGACGCGATTATCACAGTACAGATTGAAGACGTCACCCGACCCTATGTGATCGTCCGCAGTGGTCAGGTTTCATTGCGGCCGAACGGTGCCAGCGTCATTCCATTTGAAATTGCCTACGATCCGAACTACGTTTTCCAAGAAGATCGCTACCAAGTCAGAGCGTATGTAATTTCATCTGGGCGAACGATTTTTGAATCCGCTCCACAACCTGTCATCACAAAGGGAAACCCTTCCAGCGTGCAATTGAACCTAGTCAAAGTTGGCACCCAGTTAGCCAGCGCGCCGGGTTCTTCCGTGGTCACTGCAGGTTACCCGAACTACAACGCGTTCGATGATCAGATCATCAAGATGTATCAGGAATATCTCAGCCGCAATCCGACCGTCGGTGAATTAGCTGCGCTGCGGTTTAGCCCGAATATTCAGAACCGTCTTGGTTCGTTGCCGATCGAAATGATGGCTGCGCAAGAGTATTACGACGCCACAGGCAACAACAACCAAGTTTGGTTGCAGTCTGTGTTTACAAAGATTGTTGGTAAACCACCGACAGCGGCTGAGTTTGACCAGTGGAACCGGCGACTCGGGGAACTCCGCAACTCGCGCACCGAGCTGCTCCGACAGCTATACACGGTTGCTCCACGCCGACAATTGTAGAGAATAAAGTCTTTGCAAATGTCCCGGTAAAGTCTGGAGAGTTGTGGTGGAAGCGAAGGAGTTCCGAGATCGCGTGCTAGAAATTTTGCGCTCGGAGTTTCCGGACGAAGAATTTAGAATCGACGATCGCGAAGGTGTGATCGCTTGGAATAATGCTGAATTCGGCTTGCATTCTCTGCACACGGATGCTGAGCGTTATCAAATCAGTGACGAACAACTCCGTGAAGCGGTGGTAGCCCACTTCGACAAAATTATCAAGATGACCGAAGTTGGCAAATTGGTCGTGCCTGATTCTTGGGAAGCGGCGCGCGATCGTTTGCGATTACAGTTGATGCCCGCGGGACTGATTCGGGATGGCATCAGTGTCACCTATCCGATGCTCGATCAGGTAGTCGTGAGCGTGGTTATCGATTCGCCTCATGGCTACGCTTACGTTCGGAATGAAGATCTGGTGCGCTGGAGTATTTCGCAGTTCGATTTGTATGAAGTCGCCTGCGACAACTTGAAGAAAGCTTCCGAGGGTATCGAGATTTCGTTTATTGAGGGTCCACCTCCGTTGATCGTCTTGCAGACGCACGATGGTTACGATGCGGCTCGCGTTTTGCTCCCAGAATTCCGAGAGTTCGCCGCTCAGCGTCTTGGATCGCCGTTTTTTGCTGCGATCCCAAATCGCGACTTTCTAATCATGTGGTCACAAACCGCCGAACCGAACTTCCATGAACACATTAAAAACCAGGTGCGCATTGATACCACTTCGCAGTCTCATCCGCTGACCAGTACGATTTTATTAGTCACCGAAGAGAAAATTAATATCGCTCGTCAATAACTTCAATCACACCGCTTCTTTGAGAAACCCAAATGTCCAACAGTGAAATATACGTGCCAAAACCTAAACAAGCTCCTGCATCGCCAGAGCTCCTGGAGGTGATACGTGACCGATGGAGTCCGTATGCTTTCGACGAGCGATCGGTCGACTCGTCGACGATCCAGCAATGCTTGGTAGCGGC
>JBGSJB010000348.1:0-3961 GCA_041742175.1 Pirellulaceae bacterium | reverse complement strand
CCAGCGACTCGGCTTTCAGCCAATCTTGCACCGCCTGCTGGACCGGCGGTCGGCCGAGCGCGTGCAAAGCTTCTTGAATCTGATGCAACGCTTCGTTAGGTATCCGCTGCAGATCGAATAGCCAGCGCACAAAATCCGGCTCGTAGTTCATCCCTAAACGTTTCCATAGCTCATCATCCGCCAAGCTTCTAAGTGGAACTTGCAACGCGAATTCGATCTGATCGCAAGACGTCGCCGCATTCAACCATGTACTCGTCGCTAAGGTCCCGATGGCCGCCGAGTAATTCTGTCTACTAAGTGCCTCCATGATGCGCTGCAGCGCTTCGCGATCCTCCGAAGATTGGACGAGCGCGGCGTGTAACCAGACTTGCAATCGATCGTCATTCAACCGCTCGACAACTTCTTGCAAATGATTCGGCGCGGTGCTTTCGACCGCTCCGCGAAGCACTTGGCCTGACCGCGGTCGGAACTGATCGACAGCGTCATGCAACGCCGCTTCCGCAAGCGAATGGCCAACCGGAATCCAATCGCCGCCTCCGTGATACCAGTGATTCAACTCACCGAACCGATTGTGTTGATCCACGCGAACGCAGATCCAGTCGCCGTATTCGTTGCCGATGATCGGCAGTGTATCGGGCAGCATTAAACCTGGCCAAATGATCGCTGGAGCGCGATCGAGAAGTAATTCATGCTGCGTCGACTGCCGAAACTCGCCAGCCAAAGGCACTTTCGACGAATCGTGATCGAACCAATTCTTCCACGGCTCAGTCAATTCAACTTGATATCGATCAGCGATTTGCTGCGAGTGCTGATCCATGGCGTCGGTAGATGGGAGAGAGGAGGATGTAGTTGCGACCGATTGGACGAGAGCCGCAATTTGCAATCGATCTAAGTTGGGACTTTTATGTTCTGCAGCAGCTTGCGAATGACATCTTCCGCGCTGCGTCGGTCGGACCCAGGCAGCATGCCGCGAGGGACAATGCGGTGCGCTAAAACAGGAATCGCTAGCTGCTTGATATCGTCGGGAATCACATGATCACGATTCTCGACGGCGGCTCGCGCTTGGGCGGCACGGAAAAATGCCAGCGCCCCGCGAGTGCTCACACCGACTTGCACGCCGCTATTGTCACGAGTTGCGTGAACGATGTCCAATAAGTACTCAACCAACGATGCTTCGACAGCGATTGCGCGCACATGTTTCTGCGCATCCAAAATCTGCTGCAGCGAAATCGCCGGTTGCAAGTTGTCGACCGGTTCGCCCATGCGATGCGATTGCAACAGTTCACGTTCAAACTTGCGATCCGGGTAGCCGACCGTGATGCGCAGCAAGAATCGATCGAGCTGGCTTTCCGGCAGTAGATACGTTCCCTCGAACTCGAATGGATTCTGAGTTGCGATGACAAGCAATGGATCTGGCAAAAAATGCGTTTGACCATCAACGCTGACTTGCCCCTCACCCATCGCTTCCAACAATGCGCTCTGAGTTCTCGGTGGAGCTCGATTGACTTCGTCGGCTAAGACCACGTTTGCGAACACGGGACCGTGATTGAATGTGAAGTCGCCGGTAGAAGTGTTGTAGATGCTGCTGCCCGTGATGTCGCTGGGCAACAAGTCGGGCGTAAATTGCAAGCGCGTGAATTTTCCATCGATGCTGCGTGCGAGCGACTTGGCGATCAATGTCTTCCCAACTCCAGGCACATCTTCGAGCAAAATGTGTTCGCCGGCCAACAATGCAACGACAACTAATTTGACGACTTCTGGCTTACCCAATACCGCCAATTCCATGTTGGCGCGAAGCTTCGCCAAATCATGAGCAAGTTGTCCATCATTCATATGTATTGTCGAATAATTGCAAAAGCGAAAAGTTAACGCCGTGGCAGCCGAGATTGGCGTGCCGTAGGCGAATTGAGATATGTATCGTAGACTTTAGCCGTGTTATTACAAGACTAGCAAAGCCCCGCGGAAGGCATCTGCTGACCCGCAGATGGGACGGTCGCGGGGTCGTCCAATATAGGAGCGTTACGGTGTCTGAACCAGTTGCAACAAGCGGCCCAATCCGCGAGAAAAGACCTTTATCCTGGTGGCGCTATATTCCGTGGGTCGTCGCTTTCTGTTTAATCATCGGTTTAGTTTGGTTGCGTTTCGGCACGGCGGTTTCCGACTTCGGTTTGCAAAACGTCCTAACTTATGTGATGGCGATCGCGATCTGGATTTGTGCGGCTCTTGGAGCGATGTTGACGGCACCACGTCGAGTTTGGTTGACGATTCTGGTCGTCCCAATCGCGTTCATCGCTGGCTTCCTCGCGATTTTTCGAATCACGCGCGTTGATGCCGAAATCGTGCCTCAGTTCGCTTACCGTTGGGGTCCCGAAACCGAACTGCCCGAAACACAGTCTGCGGAACTTTCGGCAGCCGATGAGTTCTTTGCGCCGCGCGAAACGGACTATCCGAATTTTCTCGGTCCGAACAGCGATGCGACCTTGACGCAGATCGAATTGGCGACCGACTGGTCCGCGAACGCACCAAAGATTCTGTGGAAGCAACCGATCGGCAAAGGCTGGTCGGGTTTCGCAGTTCAAGGTGATGCCGCTTACACGTTAGAACAACGCGACGAAGAAGAGTGGGTCAGTTGCTACGATGCGAACTCGGGCAAACTCATTTGGCACTACGCGATGCCGGGTCTGCACTTCAATCCGCTCGGCGGCACCGGCCCCCGTTCAACACCAAGCATCCATGACGGTCGCGTCTACGCTATGTCAGCGGTCAGCGAGTTCGTCTGCCTGGACATGCGAACGGGCGAGCGAGTTTGGTCCGCAGATCTGCTCAAACTAGCTGATACAACGCAGGCGCAGTTAGAGTCTGCAGTCGCGTGGGGTCGCAGCGCATCACCCTTGGTCGTTGATGGCAAAGTTGTCATCCCATTCGGTGGTTCGGGCGACAACGTGAAATCGCTGATCGCCTTCGATGCAGTTACTGGTAAGGAAGTTTGGCGAAGCGGCGATGATCAGATCAGTTATTCATCGCCAACTGTATCTGTGCTGCAAGGCGAGCGCGTGCTGCTGTATGTCAGCGAAACGAAACTGGCGGCTTATGCGATCGCAGATGGCAAAGAGCTTTGGTCGGTGCCGTGGCCGAGCCGCAGCAGCAACGATGCAAACGTGTCGCAGCCGATCGTGATCGACGATTCCCATGTGCTGATGACCAAAGGCTACGGTGGTGGCGGTCAAGTGATTGAGGTTACCAAAGCCGATGCGAACTGGACAACGAAATCGATTTGGAAAGTCGAAGCAGTGCTTCGGACCAAGTTCACCAGCGGCGTTATCAAGAATGGTTACGCCTACGGATTGAACGATGGCATCCTCGAGTGCGTGGACTTGAGCAACGGCAAGCGCGCGTGGAAGAAAGGTCGCTATCGTCACGGCCAAGTGCTGTTGGTCGGCGACAACTTACTGATCACCGCTGAAAACGGCTCGGTGGTGCTTGTCGCCGCTGATCCCACGGAATTCCGTGAGCTCGCAATGCTCCCTGTGATCGGCGACGTGACTTGGAATACGGCCGCTTTGAGTGGCAATCGTTTGCTCATGCGCAACTCTGATGAAGCCGCTTGTGTACTGTTGCCATTAAAGTCCACGGAAGTAACAACGCCCGAAACAACTTCGACTTCGGACTCCGCCCAATAGGAATTGCTGATGAGTGATGAAGCTCTGGATATGCTGGTGATCGCGCCTCATCCCGATGATGCGGAGTTGGGAATGGGTGGAGCGATTGCAAAGATGATTGCGATCGGGTGGCGAGTTGGAATTCTGGATCTTACCGACGGCGAACCAACACCTTTCGGCGATCTGGTGACCCGTGCTAAGGAGACACAAGCGGCGAGTCGAGCGCTGGGTGTCACGTGGCGCGAGAATCTGGGCCTGCGGAATCGATTTCTTGAGCCAACGCTGGAAGCGCGTGCGAAGCT
>JBGSJB010000347.1:0-4573 GCA_041742175.1 Pirellulaceae bacterium | reverse complement strand
TAGTTTCACCGACAGCATCCGCATGTTGCGTTTGCTGGAGGAAGTGAAAGTGCCGACGATTGGGCTGTGCATGGGCGAGTTGGGTGCGGTGACGCGTATTCTCGGTTTGAGTCTCGGGTCGCCGTTTACGTATACAGCTCTCACGAATGATCGCAAAATTGCGCCTGGCCAGATTACGTTTGATGTGATGAAGAACGTTTATCGCGCGAGTTCCATTGACAAAGAAACAAAGATCTATGGTGTCGTGGCTGATCCAGTTGCGCATTCACTGAGCCCATTGATTCATAACGCTGCGTTCGCTCATGACAAATTGAATTGCCGGTATCTTCCGTTTCGCGTTCCGCCCGATGAACTACGGTTGTTTGTAAAGTGGTGTCAGGCAAGTGGTATTGGCGGTCTGAGCGTTACAATTCCGCATAAAGAGACGATGTTGGATTTGCTGGACGAAGCCGAATCGGCGGCGACTGGCATCAAAGCGGTGAATACAGCGGTCTTTCATGACGGGCTAGTGTCGGGCTATAACACCGACTACCGCGCTGCGATGGATTGTGTTAACGCTGCGCTTGATAAACAAAATATTGAAGGCGATGATCGATTGCGCGGTCGCGGCGTGTTGGTGCTTGGTGCCGGAGGCGTTTCGCGCGCGATCGCTTATGGGTTGCGGCAGCGAGGCGCGCTAGTTGCAATCGCTAGCCGTTCGCTTGAGCGATCTGAAGCATTGGCGCGCGATCTGAACTGTCGAGCGTTGCCTTGGGAGGCTCGCTACGACATTAAGCCGGGGATCATTGTTAACGGTACGCCGGTTGGAATGCACCCCAATGTGAACGACACGCCCTATGCAAAAGACCGACTTACGACACTGGTGAAGTCGAGCGGGAGCGTCATTGTATTTGACACTGTCTACAATCCGGAACAGACGCTGCTGGTGAAAGATGCGACCAATGTTGGCTGCTTAGTGATAAATGGTGTCGACATGTTTGTCCGGCAAGCGGCTTACCAGTACAAACTGTTTACCGGGCTCACGCCACCGGTCGAATTGATGCGCAAGACACTTCGCGTGGCAACGTCGCCCGTGAAGTATCGAGAAGAAGAGGAAGATGAGAAACCGGACGAGTCGGATTCGCAGGATTAAGTGCTTAATCGCGATCTCGTCGCGAAGTAACTACGGATGGAGCTCTTGAGCGGTGGCGATTTCCTTTGGATGTTGACGCCACTCTTTACTGACGATCAATCGTGCACCGCGTCTGAACGTTAGATACGACCATCCCCATTGCAATACGACCAGCAAGCGATTTTTGAATCCGGTCAGGAAGTAGATGTGGACCAGCAACCACATTAGCCACGCGACGAAGCCCGTGACCTTGAATTTGCCGGCCTGCACGATCGCTCGTTTTCGACCGATGGTGGCCATCTGACCTTTGTCGACGTATCGAAACGTATCTCGCGAAAGTCCTTTCACTTCGCGTCGAATTGTCTTGGCTAAAAAAGCTCCCTGTTGGGTTGCAACAGGTGCTACGCCGGGCAGCGGTTTGCCGGACTGATGGGAGAAGTTAGCTTGGTCACCGGCAACAAAAATGTCTGGAAAGCCCTTGATGCTCAAATCTTCCTCGACAATGATTCGGCCTTGGCGGTCGACTTCTAATCCGGTCTCTTTGCCGATGGGGGAAGCTTGAACGCCAGCAGCCCACAACACTGTCGCCGATTGAATGCGTTCGGTCGAACCGACTTCGACTCCCAGTGAGTCGATCTTGGTCACGAGGCTGTTCGTCCAAACTTGAACGCCCAGTTGTTCGAGGTCGCGGGCTGCATGCGCTGCTAAAGATTCTTCGAACATGGATAAGATGCGATCACCGGATTCGATCAAAATGATTCGCGCTGATGTGGAGTCGATGCTGCGAAAATCTCGCGCAAGTGTGAAGCGACTCATCTCTCCGATAGCACCGGCAAGTTCGACGCCGGTCGGACCTCCGCCAACGATGATGAATGTAAGCAAACGTTTTCGTTCCGCTGCGTCGTTAGTGCGTTCAGCCGCTTCATAGGCGCTCAACACCCGGCGACGTATTTCGGTTGCTTGCTCGAGATTCTTCAGTCCGGGCGCGAATTCTTCCCACTCCTCATGCTTGAAGTAGCTGTGCTGTGCACCGCAGCAGAGAATCAAGTAGTCGAAGCTGAGCGAACCAAAGTCGGTCTCTACGTTCTTGTCTTGCAAGTTCAGTTTCAGCACCGCGCCTTGCAACACCCGAATGTTTCGGTAGCGCGCTAGCAAACTGCGAATCGGCGCCGCGATATCCGCTGGACTCAGCCCCGCCATCGCAACTTGATAAAGCAGCGGCTGAAAAAGATGATGATTCGATTTGTCGATGACTGTGACTTCAACATCTTTTACGTTCCCAAGACCTTTGGCCGCGTTGAGTCCAGCGAAGCCACCCCCGACGATCAATACTTGCTTCATGTGATTTTCCGACTGACTTACGTTTTAGGATCGCGCCGCCTTCACTTATTCTTGCGTAATCGGCCTAGCTGTCGAGCCGCCTGGATCTTGCTGGGTAAAGGGCGACCGATGCTACTTCATAAATCGCAGCTCTTCAAAGGTTACTATGTCGCCGACAGGTTGACTCGCTTTACTCTCGACGACAACGCGCAAGCGTTTCCCGCTTTCAACCGCGAGCGCGATTTCTTGCGGCTTGCGAGTTGTCTCGAACGTATGCTCCCACAGAACTTTGTTCTCGAGCATCACGGTCGCTTTGCACGCTACAAAGGCTTGACCGCTCGGATTCAATTCAACGCGAGCGACCAACTTCGTAAATCCTTCCGGCACTCGAAACGTCGCTGCTCCAGCGCCAACAAATTCGACGCTTGGACCGCCCGACTTGCCGCTGCTCGTGATGCTCCGCGGACCGAACAACTTTTTCGACTCGGGCAGGTCGACACCTAGCGAAAAATGCGGAACGCTGCTTCTCTCGATCGGTTCGATGTCGGCTAGGTAACGCATGTTGCCGTACGACAGGTCGATTTCCGTCAGCGACTCCAACGGGAGTTGAACCGATTCGCCGCAGTTCAATTTGAGCGTACAGTGAGTTGCGTTGGATGTAATCGAGGACACGATCCATTGGTTGTGCTGCGCATCGCGAACAACTCCAGCCAGAGGCCCGAGTTGGTTAGCGTTCGAGAAATATTTGACTCCAGCCAATTTAGTTCGCGGTGCTTCCACCGTTTGGTCATCGACTTTGAACGATACCGCTTCCGAAGTCACGTTGCCGATCAGACCTTCGATTTTGTCTAGCGCTTCGTCGCTGCGCATCAGCACCAGCATATCGGCGGAGACTTGGGAATCGATGAACGATTGCCATTGAGGTACGAGTGCAGGGTTCAACTTCCGGAATTTGCACGCTACCACGGCTCGAGTCGGAAAAGTGTGCGGTCCGTTGGCGGTCGTAATCGACAGTTTCGCACCATCGCTAACAACATCCGAACCGAACAACTTGCTTCCGCCTTGCAATTCTACTTCGACCGGCAAATCGGACGCAGCCAAGTCAGCTTTTGGCCGCACGGGTTCATTGCCCACAAAGCGCAGACGCATCAAATTCTCGAGCGAGACTTCCCGAGGCTGACCCGCTCGCAAGACTTTCACCGCACCGCCGGTGAACGCAACCAACTCGGCTTGGTAAGCCGAGTTTTGTGTCTCAGTCACTTCGATCGTTTGCGGTGCTGCGGCAACCGGTTGGAATCCAAGTTGCAATACGCTTACGAACAAGCCAACTAGGCAGACGATTCCTTCGCTGATTCTCATTTCTCTATCTCAGTTCCGTTATTCAGTTCCGTTAATTCGAAGCGCCGCACTGTTCGAAGCGTCGGGTGGGCGTCTCGCAAATCCGTTGTTGTCGTTATTAGTTCAACGGCTGTTCGTAGGAACAGCCATCGTTCGCAGTTTATCATATGCCAAATCGCCGACACGCGTCGCTGATCGTCTCGGCAATCTGACCAGCGAGATTGCCGGGGAGCGTTGCTTATAGGCGATTGGGGTTGAGCGGTCGGACGGGGTTACACCAGCGCAGAAGCCCCTCCCCAGCCACGCTACGCGGGCTGACCCTCCCCAAACTTCGTTTGTGGAGGCTGAAGACGGTTGCGATGAGCGAGAAGAGTCGCAATTTGCCGGTTATTTTTACTCGCAACAAAACTTGGCAGTTAGAACAGCAAAAAGTTGCGTGGACATGTTGCAGAAACGAGCCCGTCTTGGTTATAAAGGTGACAGAATTGGCACTGACGCGGAAACGCGGCAGACGCTGAATCGACCAGGAGAGGTGGCTGAGTGGTCGAAAGCACTTAATTGCTAATGAAGCGACCGGGTCAAACCGGTCCGCAGGTTCAAATCCTGTCCTCTCCGTTTTACTTTCGCCGTTTGTTCCGCGAACGCAGCGCATTCATCACAGTCGCCGTTTGCTCCGCAAACGCATCGCATTCCGTTTCGATTGCGGAGCAATCGACGACAATTTTGCTCTACTCACCGCAGCGATCGCAGGTCAACTGAATCGCCTTCATCATCGCTCCAGCCTTGTTGAGCGTCTCTTGGTAC
>JBGSJB010000346.1:0-1592 GCA_041742175.1 Pirellulaceae bacterium | reverse complement strand
GACGTGCTTTCACAAATTCGATTGCCTTCAGGTCGCGAAGGTATCAATTATGACTTCGGCGAACTGCTGCCCGGTAGCATTTCGGGTCACGTAATGGTTGACACCGATGGTAACTGCATCGTGGACGCGGTGGGCGATCGCTATCTCGAAGGCGTCACCGTCCAACTGCTGGATTCGAACGGCGTAGTGATTCGCACGACGACAACTGACGCTGGCGGAAACTATCGCTTTGATGGTCTGCCGATTGGGACTTATTCCGTTCGTGAAATTCAGCCGAGCGGATTGTTGCAAGCCGGGCAGCGTGCGGGCAGCGGCGGAGGTGATGCTTCGCAGACCGATTTGATATCACAGATCATCGTGGGAGCTGGCGTTGCGCTCGTCGACTATGACTTCTGTGAGATTCCACCAGCCGAGATCAGCGGCAACGTTTACGTTGATACCGATCAAGATTGTGTTCGCGATGCCGGCGAAGCGCCGATCGCTGGAGTTACCATCACGCTGCTGGATCAAAACGGTAGCATCGTCGCAACAACTCAGACGGATGCCAACGGCCAGTATAAATTCACCGGCTTGCGCCCCGGCAACTACACCGTTCGTGAACAACAACCTGCAGGATATTTCCAAGGCGGACAGAAAGCGGGCTCGGGCGGCGGCAACGATAGCGTCACGGATGTGATTTCGTCGATTGTGATTGGCGTCGGCGCCACGCTGGTGAACTATGATTTCTGCGAGCAGTTGCCGGGCTCGATTTCAGGCAATGTGTTTGCGGATCTTGACTTCGATTGCGTGCAGGATCCCGGCGAAGCGTCGCTGGAAGGCGTGCTGATCGAACTGCTGGACAGTTCCGGCAACGTGCTCGCATCGACTCGAACGAATGCGAACGGCGATTATCAGTTTACAAACCTGCGGCCGGGAACTTATTCCGTGCGTGAGACGCAGCCGATCGGTTTCTTTCATGGTGGCCAAGTTGCTCCAGCGACCGGCGGGAACGATACCGTCGATGACTTGATCAGTGCCATTGTGCTTCGCTCTGGCATGGTTGTAACCGAAGCGAATTTCTGTGAAGTACCGCCTGCAACGATCTCGGGTTACGTTTTCCAAGACGGTCCAGCCATCAGGACTCAAGATGGACTCGCTCCGCAAGACATTCGATCGGTTCGAGACGGACTGAAGACTCCAAACGATACTCCGATTGCGGGCGTGCGCGTGCAATTGCGATCGATCAACGGATTGCCGTTTGAGAGTTCGCGAGCGTTGCCAGGCTATTACACCGGCGAGTTCATTGAAGTCGTAACGGATGCCAACGGTTACTTCGAGTTCAAAGGCTTGCGTGAAGCGACATATCACATCTTCCAATCGCAACCGACCGGATACATCGACAGTCTCGATACGCCAGGAACGACGGGCGGTGTTGGCATCAACAAGGGCGATACAATACCAGCCAACGTACTTTTCCCACAGTTGCAAGATGTTATCGCCCAAGCCAACTTTGATGGTCTGCTGATGATCAACGTCCTCGCAGGTGGCACTTCGCAGTTGAATAACTTCAGCGAAATTGTAGTAACGACAGATCCGCCTGCGGTTCCACCGTT
>JBGSJB010000345.1:0-2871 GCA_041742175.1 Pirellulaceae bacterium | reverse complement strand
GCTAAGGTCCCACATCTCATATAGCTAGAAAGCCATGGAAATTTAGCTCGCGCCATCGCTACGACGCGTTCCCCAATAGGCCGAATCATCGACCAAGTCGCGCAGCGGCACGTTGGATAGCACAGCTCCGTTAGCGAACTGCAACTTCGCGAGGTCGCCATACACTTCTACTAACACCGGGCGCACACCGCGAACGTAGAACTGGCTCAGCGGCACTTGCTGGCCCACCATCGCTCGAATCCGGTCCAGCTCCGCTGCCGACTCGGCTTCGAAATCAATAGGCTTCGAATTAACATTCATGAGAGACTCCTTCCAAGTCGCCACAACATGACGCAGTCACTCGACACCTTAGGTCATCGATCCATTTTGGCTCGAAAGAAACTTGCTTCGTCTGAACGACGCTTCGTTCGGAAGGAGCGCGAAGCCGCAATCGCAACCCGCTTTTGCCGTTCGCCGGCAGGATGCAAATGTTCCTAAAGGCGGAAACGGCCTTCAATGCTAGAGAGATACAGTCGGTTTGGTTCGCCCTCAACTCACCTTCGCCGTCCGACGGCAGAGTGTTTGTCGCTTTCGCCGTTCGACGGCAGGACGCAATTGTTCCTAAAGGCGGAAACCGCCTGCAATCAAGATAGATCCGGTCGGTTTGCTTCTCCCGCAACTCACCTTCGCCGTCCGACGGCAGAGATTGTTTGTCGCTTTTGCCGTTCGACGGCAGGATGCATTAGTGCCTAAAGGCGGAAACCGCCTGCAATGCAAGTGAGAAGCGATCAGTTTGCTTCTCGTTCAATTCTCCGTTGCCGTCCGACGGCAGAGATTGTTTTTCGCTTGTGACTAGGATGGTCCGCGAAACCAAAGCGATCCACACAACCGCCGTGGTCTGCGACGCAAGCCCGTACCAACAAGAAAAACGCACCGGCGTGCCCAACCGGTGCGAGTTAGGTGTCCATTTTGAAGACCAATCCAGTAGGGGCTGAAAACTTTCGGACCATATCAGATCGTCCGTTCGCACTTTCCAGTCCTATACACCCATACGGCCTGCGTCGAGGGCCATCCCCAGCCGCTCCTCGCTGTCAGCGAGGGCTTGCCGCGCCTCCCGCAGCCCAACGATGTCCATGTTGGTCCTAAACCAGTAGTGAGTTTGGCCATCGCGCGCGATGAGTTGGCTCGTGGGACGAGCATGACCTCCCGGGTCATTCCGGCGTCGTCCTTTGAGCGGTAGGCTACAGCGGCAAGATACCGCACCGGATCGTCATGGCGAGTCAGACCAGGGATCGCTTCATTCGAGTCGTGGTGGATGGCGGGAATTCCCTGGGTATTTAGGAGGAATGTGACAAAAGAACTAAACGACTTAACGAGCTTATCCGCCTCGAGCCGATCACTCGTTAAATCAGGAAAGGCCTGTGCATATGGCTCTCTCGCCCGAGAATTTGTTTCAGGGTACCCTTATGAATTATGTCATGCTGCGGCCGCTCGTCATTCTATCAGTACTGATGCTTATCATAGTTGGCGCTCCGTTGGCTTCGGGGCAATCGTTTGGCGTCGAGCTGCATAATACGCTTATGCCAGCGTCAGGTGGCATGGGCGGTGTAAGCATTGCAAGGCCGCAAGACTTGACAAGTGCGATGAACGCAAACCCAGCGGCATTGACACAATTCCGTGGAACCCAGTTCGCGTTCGGTGGCGGCTGGGCCGAGTCGACATTTAATCTGACGCAGACCAGCAATGTACCTCTAATCGGCCCTAACCCTTTGATCGAGCCGTTTTCTGGAAAATCGACCGCACCAGGCGCGCCCGTTGGAAACATTGGCGTCACTCAAGACCTGAGTGCGTTAGGTCTGCCCGCGACACTAGGAGTTGGTTTTATTACGACAGCCGGTGGATTCGTTGACTTTCGTCATATTCCAGAGAGCCATGGGACTAACACGGGGCAGACCATTTTTAATATGCCTTTCGCACTTGGCATGGATCTGACCGACCGACTTTCCGTGGGTACAAGCATGTCCATGGGCATCGCATTTTTTGACGGACCGTTCGTTGGGGTGGGTGGCATGACTCCCGATTACGCTCTTCGAGGAACATTGGGCGGAAACTACTTGCTCACCGAAGCGACAACCATTGGTAGTTACTACCAAACGGCTCAGTCGTACACTTTTGACAACGCCTTCGTATTGAATGCTGGACCAGGGCAATCAGCCTTTGAGGTCAACATGGAGCTGCCTCAGAACGTCGGCTTCGGAGTCGCCAATAGTGCTCTAATGGATGGCCGCTTGCTATTGGGCGTTGACCTTGTGTACAAACTTTGGGACGAGGCCGATTTATATAGTGCAGTGTACGACAACCAAATGGTGGTTCAGCTCGGCAGTCAGTTGACTCGCGGGCGATACCGATTTAGGACTGGCTACGTGTGGGCGGAAAATCCGATTGACGGAACGCCTGGGTCAAATATCGGCGGAGTAGTCCAGCCCGGTGATCTAGCCGCCGTGCGCTATACTCAAGGCTTACTCGCGATTACCAGCCAACATCGGATCTCGCTGGGGGTAGGTGTGACGGACTTGTTGCCGGGGATCGACATGGACGTGATGGGTGGCGGCATGTTTAGAGATACAGAGCAACTCGGCAATTTCACAACGACATCCATTGAAAGTTACTGGATCGGCGCGGGACTCACCTGGAGGTTTGGTCGCGGCGCATGCTGTGGAACTTCGGTGCCCGAGACTTGGTGATCTAGCCGAAACCAGCGATCTTTAAGCAGATGCTTTATATATACACGTCGAGCCTACCTCAAGTGTCGAAAAGCAGACGGTCAGAAGCATCGGAAGAAAACATCAGATTTGGCCCACATCTAGTGGCTGTGCTTACGTAAATGAATTC
>JBGSJB010000344.1:0-17573 GCA_041742175.1 Pirellulaceae bacterium | reverse complement strand
GCGGTTGTGCGATGATCGGCCAGTCACTCATCAATGTTGAATCAGGCGGTCGCGGCAGAACTTCGGGCGTTTTTGCAGCTTGCTGCCTCCTGACCTTTGTGATGTTCTTTTCGCAGTGGATCGAGATGATTCCCATGGCAGCGCTCGTCGGAGTCATGTTCATGGTGGTGATCGGTACCTTTGAATGGGCCTCGCTCAAGCTATATCGCAAAGTGCCTTTCACCGACTTCTTGGTCATGGTGATCGTGACGCTCTACACCGCGGTGATGCACGACCTCGCCTCGGCGGTCATCATCGGCGTGATCGTCTCCTCGCTAGCTTTTACTTTCAAGCATGCCAAGAACGTCAATGCGGATATCAAGTTGAACGAGCATGGCGCCAAGGTGTACCAACTGCACGGTCCATTGTTCTTTGCATCGACCAGTCAATTCAAAGAGCTCTTTGATGTACGAAAAGATCCCGACACTGTTGTCATCGACTTCTACTTCACGCGAGTTTACGACCACTCCGCGATGGAAGCTATCCACGTGGTGGCTAAGAAATATCAACAGCTTGGCAAGACCGTGCATCTCACGCATCTCAGCGACGAGTGCCGACAGATGCTTCGTAAAGCTAAGGACTTAATCACGGTTTCGTTTTCTGAAGAGCCACAGTTTCACTTGACGACTGACAAATTCTTGCCACAACCCGAGCCGTTGCAAATCGTTTAGTCTGATGGAGTTGTCAAGTCATCGCGATCCGCGATCCAAGCATACTTGAGCTCGATCGGCGGCGCTGCAAAACGGAATCGCAGGTTCTGATCAGTCTGAATCGTTCGCAACTCTAACGCAGCTTGTTCAGTCGGTGTCGTGCTACTTTGCTCACTGTCGATGGGTACTGCGGGCGACGCAGCAAGCTGTTTTACCAGAGGCACGCAGACATTCAAGCTTGTTGACTCACTGGCAGGCAAGCTCTCGCTGGAGAGTGTGGGTTGCTGGCGTTCCGCTAACGGAACGTTCTTTGTCACGGGATCCAGAACACCGGCGATCGCAATAGCACTGCGGATCGTATCTCGAGAGTGATCGACGAGACCGCTTGTTGGAACTGTAAGTGCGCTATGTGTTCGCAATTGAGCTGCAGCTTCGATGGCACCTTCATTCAATCGAAGCTTGGTGATTTCAGCGAACGAAACGTCAGCCGCGAGATCGTCGCTGATGTCGAACTTCAGTTCAACTAGATCTCCATAATCGCTTTTGATCGGCTGAGCGGAAAAGAGGAAGATGTTTACCGATCCGACAACTTCATCGATACGAGACACCACGCTGGCACCGCCCTTCCACACATTGCCCGCTTGGATATCAACTTCCTCTAATGTCATCTTGTGCGGGTCATAGCGCACTTGAATTTCGGCCGCTCGCAGTCCCTCAATTCCATTCGAGTCGACGGCGAAACTCAGAGAGCTTGCTAGATCCGTGGCAGCTAGTCGCCGAGATTCTAGAACCTCATAACGCAAACGTTGAGCAATAGCAGCCATCCGTGGCTCCAGTAGTTCGAGTGATTAAGACGAGCTACCAGTACTCTTAGGCGATTGGCGTAAGACTGGGAATGTCAGTTTCAATACCGCGAAATAGGTGTCTGAACTTACTCGAAATCGCTGGCTATAAGTTGCCGGAAAGCTTCTTCGGTTGCGACGAGACGCTGCCGCTGAAGAGCGTCTAGGTCAGCGAACAGATAAGCAGCGCCGGAACTGGAAACAGCCTTCGCAAACTCACCTTCGCCAACCAGTGATTCGCGCTCGAGGGAATCAGTACGCCCCGCATCGACTCTTGCTTCGCTGCCGCTTTCGGCCGCTGTATCAAATGTGCTAGCAAGCCTAGCGAACGCTGAGCCGTTGGGCGCCGCACTGCCTACCAAATCAGTACCGCTTACCGGATCACTACTACTCGCTAGATTCTGAAAGCTGCTCTCAGCGGCTACAGTCTGCACAATATTTGCTATCGCATTCTGCCAAGGCATCGAACCGACGGGCATCACGAGAGTCGTTCGCAGCCGCGTGAAAATCGCGGCGGGATTCAAACCACCTTCGATGAAATTCTGATTATTCAAGTCCGAGCCAGCGGTTAGCTGGACCGTCAAAGAATTAACTCCACCTTCAAAATATGCGGCCGGTTGCTGCTCTGAAATTTGGTAAGCTCCAGCAACCAAATTGGAAAAGCTGTACCTTCCATCGGCGGCTGTGGTGGTTTGCTGCGTCGCGCCGGTGGCTAAATTGGTAAGCGTCAACGTAACACCTGGAATCGCTTCGCCAACATCCAATGTATCGTTTCGATTGGCATCAGCAAAGACAAAACCCCCTATGGCTCGGTTACCGATTGGTGTCGCGATAACGGTGAGCAAACCATCCGTGCTGTCGGTGCCCGCGACTGGAGCGGGGGTTACAGGCACCGCGCCCTCGTTCAATGTTACTGAAGTGAGGTTGAGCACAGAGGTGTCACCAACGTTTGCTCCACTTGAAATCGTAAAGTTAAGGACCGCTAAGCTTCCTGCAATGTCAGCAAGCGGATTCGCGGAGCTGACAAACAAGACGATCGTACCAGTGGCATCATTTACGTTTGCAGTCACCTGCGTATCGGAATTGCCAACCCACACACTGCCAGCTTGGATGGAACCGCTATCGATATCCAGGAGAGTGTTATTGTAGCTTAACCTTATTTCAGCAGCTCGAACGCCACCAGCAGTATCAATTTGAATAGGGACCGCAACGATAGCACCTGCGGCACCGGTCAAATCAGAGGGAATGTCCACTGCCGCGAGCAGACGGCGAAACTCTAGCGATTCGATCGAGAGTTTAGTGAAACGTCGCATATCATTTTGCCTGAGAAAGGTTCACTATCTGCAAGGATTTTCGCAATCGGTCTGCTGTTCCAGCTGTGATGATTAGAAGACGATGGTCATGATTTTCAAACGTCATCAGGGAACTATTCGTCTATTGTGGCTTCGAAACTTTGTTCCGAAACGGTTATAGTTGACGTGTTCACGAAGCTCAATCTCGCTAGCGTGACGATCGATGTCGATCCGTCGATGCTGAAATTGGGCCTTCCCATGAACGCTGCGTACAATTTTCGGACGCCCACCTCGCGGGAAAGTTCCAAGTTTGAGTACACCAGTTAAGAGCGGATCTGAACTGGTTTCTGTTCAAGGGATTGATGTTTTTAGGGTTGAGCGAACATCAACCTCGAACGGAGAATTTCCAGTGAATAGTCCACGACGTAACCGTCTCTTGCAACTTCTGCGTAGCGTCTGCAACTTGCCATCAGACCAACTGTCGTCTGCATTGCGAGAAAGCAACGAACGAAGAAATCTTACTCGCGCCCCACGACTCGAGTCACTTGAAGGCCGTCGCGTTCTCGCCGCTAGCGTAACGCAGTTTATGCCTACCGGCAGCGGTTTCGTTGTTGAGTTCGATGAAGCTATCGATACTTCCAAGATCAATTTATACACTACATCGGGCGGCGCGATGGGCGCTGCAGATGTCACGTTGCAGGGTGCATCTGCCGGCGATGTCAAAGGCTCGGCTGTATTCTCTGGGAACACGATGACGTTCGTGGCCGCCGGCGGCGTCCTGCCAGCGGACACGTACACCGTCACACTTCGAAGTTCCAACGACGGTTTTACGAGTGCCGCGGACGGATCATTGTTAGACGGTGAAAACAACGGTGCTCTTCCCTCGGGCAACGGCACTGCAGGCGGCGACTTTGTGACCACATTCAACGTTAGCGCAGGCACAAGCCTTGCGATCGGCTTCGCTGATATCGCCCGTGGACCTGGCCAGTCCGTTCAAGGTCCTGCGACCGGCAGTGGCGCAGCGCTCCCCGAAGGCTTGGCGCTAACGCTGAGTAATGCTAGTGGCGTAACATCGATTACGATGTCATTCGAGTACGACGCCACTTTGATGACGATCGCAGAGGTACAGCTCGGCCCCGATGCTCCGTCCGGCAGCCAGGTTGTTGCAAACCTGGACACACCAGGCGTTGTGACGCTGTCTTTCTTCGCCCTATCGCCACTGACCGCAGATCAAACAGACGTTATTGAAGTCATCGGCAGCGTGCCCGAATCGGCCACATATGGCAAAGCCCATGTGTTGCATGTAACAGCTCTCGAAGTGAACGCCGGCGCGCTGACTGCAAAAGCGGATGATGCGATCCATGTTGTGGCTTATCAAGGTGACGTGAACGGAAATCGTCGGTACGACGCTGAAGATGCTCGCCTGATCGCGCGCGTCGGTGTAGGTCTCGATACAGGTTTCGTCTCCGCAACGCCAACAAGCGCAACAGTTGGCACGCCTCTGTTTCCGTTGATCGACCCAGTGCTGTTGGGCGACGTTACGGGCGCTGACGGGATCAGCCCGCTCGACTCCAGCGACGTTCTGCGCCAAGTGATCGGTCTCCCGGTGCCCAATCTGCCATCACTACCCACCCAAGCCCCCACTGACGTGGCTCTCTCATCAACAAGCGTTGCCAGCGGCGCAGTGATCGGTACAACCGTCGGCGTATTCACTTCGACCGATCCCGACACCGGCGACACGTTTACCTATTCGCTCGTCTCTGGCACGGGGGACACGGACAACAGCAGCTTTACGATCGCCGGCAATGCATTGAGGACCGCCGTCGCAGTTAATGCGGCTATCAAGCCAACATCTTCGATTCGAGTGCGCACCACAGACTCGAGCGGTCGGTCGTTCGAGAAGACCTTTACAATCACAGTTGCAGCAACTAATCAAGCACCCACAGGTCTATCGCTCAGCGCAACTAGCATCGCCGAATCACAACCGATCGGAAGCGTGGTAGGCACTTTCACAAGCTTGGATCCGAACAGCGGCGACACGTTCAGCTACTCGCTAGTGGCAGGAGAGGGCAGCACCGATAACGCTGCGTTCACCATTAATAACAATCAGTTGGTGCTCAATACTGCGTCGGATTTCGAGACGAAGTCGTCCTACTCGATCCGCGTGCGTACGACTGACAACAGCGGCGGAACGTTCGAGAATACGTTTACTATTACGGTTACAAACGCTAATGAAGCGCCAACTGCGATCACTGCGTCAGGCATCGTTGTTCCAGCGAACGCACCGGTTGGCACAACCATCGGCACACTATCGACGACTGATCCCGACGCCGGCGACACACATAATTATACGCTCGTCAGTGGCGAGGGCGACGCCGACAACGCGAAGTTCTCGATCGCCGGCAACCAGTTGACGACCGCCGTTGCGTTCACAACTGAAACGACCTACAGCATCCGCGTTCGGTCGACCGATGCGGGCGGATTAACGTTCGAGCAAATCCTTACCGGCACTATCGCCGCAGGCAACTTGGCACCCACAGATATCGTACTGAGCAACAGCAGCGTGAGCGAAAACGCTAACCCGAACAGCGTGATCGGAACGCTATCGACCAATGACCCCAACGCTGCCGACACGCATACCTATTCGCTCGTCTCCGGTGATGGTGACATCGATAACATCGCGTTCACGATTAGCGGCAATCAGTTGACTTTGACGAACTCACCCAACTTTGAAACCCAGAGCAGTTATTCGGTTCGCATTCGTTCCACGGACGACAGTGGTTTGAGCTTCACCAAGGCGTTCACCGTCACTGTGAACGACGTCAATGAAATGCCAACCAACGTCGCGTTGAGTGCTTCGACGATACAAGATGGCGCCGTAAGCGGGACAGTGGTAGGCACTTTTAGTGCATCGGATCCCGATGCGGGCGACATCTCCGTGTACTCATTAGTGAATGGTGAAGGTGCAAGCGACAACGAATTGTTCACAATCAGCGGTAACGAACTGCGAACAGCCTTCGTTGCTGACCATAGCCAGCAGTCGAGCTACTCGGTTCGCGTGCGAGTTGAAGATTCCGGCGGATTAACCTTTGAACGCACCTTTACGATCAACGTGACCGACACCAATCAAGCTCCTTCTGATATCAGCTTGGACAGTTCTTCGGTCGCTGAAGATGCCGCCGTCGGCTCAACGGTCGGCAACTTTACCAGCAGCGATCCTGACAGCAGCGATTCACACGTCTACATGTTGGTCAGTGGCGATGGCAGCGACGACAATGCCGCGTTCACGATCGACGGCAGTATACTGAAGCTCGCGTCCACACTCGATTTCGAAACCAAGAACAGCTACGCTATTCGCGTACGCAGCACCGACAATGATGGGTTGAGCTTCGAAAAGAGCTTTGTCGTCTCCGTCAACGACGTCAACGAAGCACCTGCTCAACTGCAATTAAGCTCGCTGACCGTGGCAGACGGTACCACCAGCGGTTCTACCGTTGCCACAATTTCCGCTGTCGATCCTGACACCGGCGATTCGCTTACCTACAGCTTGGTTGCCGGCGAAGGCGATACCGACAATGCGTCGTTCACCATCAACGACGACCAACTGGTACTTGCCGACAACGTTGACATGGCGGCCAAGTCCTCGTACTCAAGTCGCCTACAAGTCGCCGACAGTGACGGTTTAACCTTAGAGCAAACGTTTGTTATCTCAGTTATCGAAATTCCTGCAGCACCAACTGCGATCAGTCTCTCTACAAGTTCGATCGACGAAAACGCCGCAGTGGGCTCAGCCGTTGGTCAGTTCAACACGACCGACGCCAACTCGAGCGACACACACAGCTACCAATTGGTCTCCGGAGACGGCGATACGGACAACGCCGCTTTTGAAATTGTCAACAACGAATTGCGAACCGTAGCAAGCTTGGATTTCGAAACCAAGTCGAGCTACGAGATTCGCGTTCGCACAACCGATGCCAGCAACTTGAGCTACGAGCAGACGTTTGTCGTCTCCGTCAACAATCTCAATGAAGCACCTGCTCAGTTGCAACTGAGCTCATTGACCGTAGTCGATGGCAGCACCAGCGGTTCTACCGTTGCCACAATTTCCGCTGTCGATCCTGACACCGGCGATTCGCTCACCTACAGCTTGGTTGCTGGTGAAGGCGATACCGACAATGCGTCGTTCACCATCAACGACGACGAACTGGTACTTGCCGACAACGTCGACATGGCGGCCAAGTCCTCGTACTCAATTCGCCTACAAGTCGCCGACGGTGACGGTTTAACCTCAGAGCAAACGTTTGTTATCTCAGTTATCGAAATTCCTGCAGCACCAACTGCGATCGGTCTGAGTGCGGATCAGCTAGCCGAGAACTTGCCCGCAGGTACAGTGGTTGGATCACTCAGTTCAACGGACCCTAACGCAACTGATTCACATTCTTATAGTTTGGTAACAGGCGATGGCGACACCGACAACGACGCATTCGAAATCGTAGGTAACGAGCTTCGTGTCAAAGATGCGTTCGATTTTGAGACAAAGTCAGTCTACAGCGTTCGTATCCGCACAACCGATTCTACTAGTTTGTCCTTCGAACAAACATTTACGGTAACGATCACCAACGTCAACGAGGCTCCGACTGCAGTCACGATCACGAATAACACGATTGCGGATATGCAGACCAGTGGAACGATCATCGGTATGCTGGACACCGTCGATCCTGATGCTGACGACAGCTTTGAATACAGCTTCGTGGCTGGTGATGGCGATACGGACAACGACGTTTTTCAAATTATCAACGGTGAATTGGTAATCAATCAAAACGTCGACGCAGCGATCCAAGACATGTACAGCGTGCGGATCAAGAGCGTTGACGTTGGTGGCTTGGAAATCGAGCAAGTCATTCAGATCTTGGTCAGTTGAGACTGACACTAAACAGGCCTGATTCAAATTAACCAGTTTAGAAGTTGTAATCTAAACCAAATTGCAACCCATGCATGAACAGCCCGCTTTCGTTCCAGCGAAACGCGGGCTCTCTTGTTCCTGCAACCGCCTCCGGTGGAAACTGAGACACGCGACGGCTGATCACATCATCAACGCGAGTTACGCCACTCCAGTACATCAGGTTATAAGCACCATGCAAATGAAGCTGCGGAGACATGCTTCGTTCCAAACGGAAAGTGAACTCGGGAATCGCCATAAACTGATCGCGTTCAAAGCGACCGATGTTCGTTGGTTGGGCCAGAAGATTTCCAGCAAATGTTGCACTGCCAACGTTCGGAACCGTCGTAGTTGTTTGGCCATCGATATCGACACGCGCGCGATTGGAGCCTAACGCCACTTTCCCTGTGTATGTTATTTTCCAGCGATTGACTTTGTGCCAGCGGTCGAGACCGATGACAAATCCGTTGAAGCGATTCGAAGTTGCGAAGCGATCAAACGCCGTCGTCGAAGTGCCAGCTACAATCGGTCCGCTGGCTGCGATGTAAGTCGACGACTGAGTGATGTTCAAATCATCTTCCAGCAGGCCGTACTTGTAGCCCAGCAACAAATCCCACTGACAATGAGGATTGCAAACAAGAGCCGAACGTCGCTGGACTTCGATTGCTTGTAACTTGGTGTCCGTGTCGACGCCGATATTGCCCGCGAGAACACCGGCCTGCGCGACCAGCTGTGCCGTTTCGCTATTAGTGCCAGTGAAGAACACCGGACGACCTAAATTGCGAGTGAAGCCGCTGGACGCTGAAAAGTCCTCACCCCGTTGCTCGAGCCCCAAGTAGCTGATCTCGAGCGAATTTTTTAGGGTGGGGTCCGCCCACAAACTGACCGCGATCCGAGCGCCTGAGCGAGCTTCATCGTTTATAGTGTCGCCACCGAAAAGCGTCTGCGTGTTCCTGCCCAGCACACCGATGTTTGCGCCAGCGACTCCAACCGGACTGGTAGTAACCAACGGCGGCAAATTCATTCCGTCGATTGAATACAACAGATAGTCCGCACTGACTCGCAATCCATAGAGCGCAAAGCAACGGTCGGGTCCAAACAGCAATGGTCGCGAAGATCCGGCCGCTGCTCCAAGTCGCACCGCTCGGCAACCCTCGCAATTGCAAGCCGCCTGTCTGCCGTAAAATTCCGTTTCAAACTCGTCAGCCGACAAAGTAGTAAACTCGCTGCCCGGCGCAGAAAGGACGTCAACTTCCTGTTCGCCGAAAACCTCAGTGCCACCATCGTTTCGATTCGACTGCCCGACTGCAACACTGTAACTGAAAAACCCCATTGCGAGCACGAAGCCCCATCGTATGAGCGCTGCAGCAATCGCAACATCATTTTTTGCAGCGGAATTTAGCCCATTCACAAATAAATCTCGCAAAGAAATTCGAAACTCTTCAGTCCAGAGACTTTGTGGTTTCATGAAGCAATTACCAAAACAGCCTGAACGTCACAAGATCGATGCAGTTCGATGCCTTAACACTTAACATCAGTGAAATTCGCAATCACCAAGCACAGTGCAGTGCCAAAGAATTTATGGTCGAAGAACAGGTCGTCTAGCCCATTCATCCCAAAACGTGTGCCATTTGAAGCGATTGTGGACGGGTCCAGAGACCTGTCCAAGATCGCGATCGCCATGTTATCCACCGGATCATCGAAGTATCGGATCTCGATGGCACCAGTCACACCTACAGCTTCTACAGCTGCGGACGTGACGACGCCGGAAATGTGGAAGCGGCACCCGTTGTCGCAGATCTTTCCGTCACCGATTCCTGCGCGGCTGCCGGACTGCAGATCGGCATCGATCGATAACCCTCGATCTCGCGAGCTTTCGTACCATCTCGGTGAATCACAACACTCAGCTCCGCTCAGCGATCGTAAACCGGAAGTACACGTGCCTCACCACGTTCGTAGACGATATTTCCGTTAACGATCGCGGTTTCGACGTAAGTGCGGTAGTCGAGCGGCTGACCGTTGAATACCAATAGGTCTGCGTCTTTGCCGACTTCCAAGCTGCCGATGCGATTCTGCAAGCCCATCAGGGTTGCGGGCACGATGGTAATCGCAGCCAGCGCTGTGCGTTCGCTAGCACCGCCACGTATAGCAAATGCGGCTTCCAGTGGCAGGCTGGTTAGATCGCGGCCGGCCAATCCATTCAAACTGATCGAGTTACTCAATGCGTTAACAGCGAACGACACCCCTTGCTCTTGCATTACGCGGGGCGCTTCAATCCAAGTTCCAGTGCGATCCTCGGCTCCGAAAGTCGGCGAACGTCGTATCCGAGGAGTGAGTATCACCGATGCATTGGCTTCCGCCAATTCACGGCCCATGACCCAGCACTCGGCGGCGCCATCGATGACGAGTTTATAATCGAGTTCTTTCGCCAGCTCCACCAAACTCTGCATCTCGCTAACTGTGTTGGCTGGGATGCGCATGGCAACTTCTTTTTTGACAAGCCGTAGCACATCGTCTTTAACAGGTTTGCGAGGCGGCGGCAGTTTCTTACCAGCCGCAGTCGCCTTCTCATGCTCGGCTTGATCCTTCAAGTATTTCCTTGCCAGTTCGATTTGCTCACGCCAGTTGCGTTGGTTTGCTGCACCGATCAAAGAACCCGAGTTCGCATCCAGAAACACGTTCTCAGCTAACAACATTCCATCCAGAACACCGTACGACATTTTTACGACTGCAGAGCCACTCGTGGCGATGGCAGTTGGCTGGGGAATGGCCAGCGGGTCCGTCGCTAGAATTGGCAAGCCGCAGCAAGGACAAAGCGATACGAACTCGCCAAAGTCACGCTCCGTTTGCTCCTGAGTTTGAGTTAATTGCTCAAGGTCGGGATCGAGCCCCGGGAATCGTTCAGTGAACGGAAAGTCCTCTCCGGGAGCGCGTCTACCGCGCCGTTCGCCACCTCCGCCAGAACTGATCTGTTGGCAACCGGTCGTGATGCCAACCGCCACTGCCAATCGCACGTTATCATCAAACGGATCCAATCCGTCTGAGTTCTTCGCCGAAGAATCACTCGAAGAATTGATGCCGATACGTGAGACATTGAGAGCGACGAATCCTGGGCACAAGATCTTCCCGGATGCATCGATTTGTTTTGCACCTTTGGGTATCTCGACTTGCGTGCCGAGCGCAGCGATCTTTCCATCTTCGATCAGTATCGTTCCACCACGAATTGTTTCACGAGTGACAGTGATGATATCGCCACCAACAACCGCGAGGATTTTCTTAGGTTTCGCGTCCTCAGGTTTCTCCTTGGTTGCCTTCTCTTCGGAGGGTTTATTCTCCGCTTCGTTCGATGTCTCGGGGCGCCGTTCAAATCGACGCTCTGGGCGCTGTCCGAACGCGGTCGCGTTCAACAGCGCAACAGCGAATAAACAAGCGACCATGCCGGATCGCAAAACCCCTTGGATACCTGACATGCAAAGTTGAATTGTCGTTTTTAATGACTCATTCATTGATCAGCGCTCCTGAAATGTAAACCTGTTCAATGCCAGCAGTTACCGAGAAGGGATCTCCGTCAAACACAACCAAGTCCGCTTGCTTACCGACCTCGAGCGAGCCGACTTCTTTTTCAATTCCCAACAACTTGGCGGGTCCGATCGTTAACGCGTGCAAAGCCGCTTGGCGATCAAGCCCGGCTCGGACGAGCATTGCAGGTCCGAACAGCGGCGTTGGCTGGTGAGTTTGAAAGTCGCTTTGGCCAAGAGACAGTGAAAATACAAAGGGAACATCTTTGTCGGTCAGCATTTTAGGCACATTCAAGCGGATGGCAGAGTTGGGCTTCAGGTCAATCGTCGGTGGCAAAATGACTGTAGTTCGCTTTCCATCGAGGCTCTCCAGCGTGTTGAAGACGTTGGGGCCGCTGGCGATCAATACAACTTTCGCTTTCGGGTACTCGGCGAAAATCGCGATCACGTGCAAAATCGCAGATGCATTGTTGACGTTCACGAACATAGGCGTCTTGCCGTCGCAAATGTCAGACCACAACGCTGCGGTTGACGCAGTTGAATTTGAGCTTGGAGTCGGGCTGGGTGTTGCATTACCGGTTGTAGTTGGACTTGGTCCATCCCCAGGACGCGCACCAGGCGAGCCTCCACGTGAACCGAAAGACGAGCCACCAGAGGAAGAGCTTCGCGAGCCGCCGCGTGTTTCAGCAGGTTTCAAATTGCTGCGAAGGATGTCTAAACTTTTCGTTTCGTTCGACACGCTAACGATAACTTTGCCCAAGGGATCTTGAACTTCGACATCTGCTCCAATGTCCGAGTCCAGAACCCGCTTGGCGATCAACGACTGTGCGTAACCGGCTGCAACGACATGAAACGTCGTGATGCCGCTGCGGCAGGCCGGTTGCCAATTCACTTTCGATACATCCAAGCCATCGGCGATCTTGGCAAAGGTTGTTGCGATCGACGGTGCTCCGCCGCCTATCGTGAAGACTCGACCGCCGAAGACAACAGTTCGAGTTTCACTGGACTGCGATTCACGTCCGATTGTGACGACATAATACGGATCTACAAAGCCCGGCGTAATGGTCTTGCCGGTTGCGTTAACGACCTGTGCGGAAACCGGAATCTTGACATCCGTGCCGATCGCTTCGATCTTGCCGTCTTTGATCAGTAGCGTTGCGTTTTTCAAAGTGCCCTTCTCCGAAGCGGTCTCAAGAGTCGCTCCAGTGATTGCCAAAGTGCGCTGTGCGTAAACCGGGCTCAAAGGCACGAACCACAGCATGACGATGGCTAAGCACCGCAGTTTAAGCTGATCTAGATTGATGAATCGCATGGATAACGTTCTTTGGCTGGAATCTATGTTGGCTACGACAATCAGCATTGGCTAGGACCTGCTGGCTGACCGGCTGGCAATGCAATTTTTTGTACTAAAAACGGCGACGATCTTTAGCGATGTCGTACACGCTTGTTCCATCGATAAAGACTTGTTTGACATAATTTCGTGGATCAACAATCGAACCAGTCGTAATCAAGATGTCTGCATCTTTGCCAGGTTCGAGCGAGCCGACGCGATCATCAATCATCAACGCTTTCGCCGCTTCGATCGTCATGCCGCTCACCGCATCTTCCTCGTTCCAACCGTAACGTACGGCCATCGTTGCTTGAAACGCCAATTCCTCCTGAGGAATCACGGGGGCATCGGTGTTCACGCCAAGCCAAGTGACACCACGATTCGCGTACTCGGCAACAATGCCTTTGATTTGGCCATCGTCCGGATCGTATCTGAAGCCACGCGGTCCAGCCATCACGGGAATATCGCGCTTAAGGATCTCGTCGCTAAGCTTGTAACTATCGAAAGTTCCATGATCGATGACAATTTTCAGATTCATTTCATCGTGCAAGATTCGCAACGTTGACTGCACAACTTGATAGGCTTGCGTGTGGACGACAACTGGAATTTCGCGATGGAAAAGCTGTTTAAAGTATTCCAAACGCAAGTTGACTTGAGGCTTCACATCTAATCGGCCCGCTTCAAAATCGTCCCATTGGCGAACGTAGACTCGACCCTCTTCAAGTTGCTGACGAATGACATAGTTCATGCCCATACGACCTGAGCCGACTTCACCGTCACGACGCTCCGGATTTCCTGACTGAGCAATCTTCAGCACGCCCGGCGCGCGGATAATCACGTCCTTAAGTTTGCCAGGACCGGTCTTCATCAACGTTCCCCAGCCGCCCATATTCGTGCCGCTGCCAGGGATGTAGCAAATGGTTGTCACGCCGCCCGCGATTGCGACTTTGAGATCGTCGTTGTGCGGAATGATCTGATCCCAGTTCCGCAGCTCGGGATTGGTTTGATAAACCATTTCGTTCAAGTCGCCTGAACCGCCAACGTGCGAATGCGCGTCGATCAAACCTGGCATCGCGAAACAGTTCTTATGCTCGACGATCTCGTAGCCCTCAGGTACCTTGAGCTCGCTCGTCTTGCCCACCGCTTCAATCTTGCCATCCGAAACGAGAATCGTTCCGTTGATAATCGGGTCGCCTGCGGAAGTGATCACCTTACCAACTTGGATGGCATATTTCGGCTTCGCAGTTTCAGCCGCAACAAGAACTGTCGCACCGCAGCAGAATCCGATGCAGGCGATTGTGGAGCTGAATGCCAGGGAAGCGAATTTCATTGGACTGATCATTAGTTGCTTTCCTTTTCGTAGACCCACTCGCCATCGATCATGACTGCTAGAACTTCGGTCGAAAGTAACAGCGGCGATCCGCTCAACACGACGAGATCCGCATCTTTGCCGACTTCGATGGCTCCCACGCTGTCGAGTCCTAAGAACTTCGCCGTGCCTCCCGTCAATCCTTGGAGTGCATCGGTGCTACCCAGTCCTTCGTACACAGCGTAGCTAACTGCAGACGGCATTTCACTGACGCCGGTAGATGCATTGGATTGAAAACCGATAGGCACTCGCGCGACGGCCAACTCAGCCGCATAGTTGATTAGCTCACCTTCGTCGTCGGTATCAACTAGCGTAGGGCCAACGACAACAAACACATCGTTTTCGGCTAGCAACTTAGCCCGTCGCGAAGCCGCTTCACTTGCGACGATAGCCGTTTTCAATCCAAAGTCTTTGCGGAAGATTTTAACCGCCAGTTCGACAGCCTTTACTTCAGAGACATCGACCATCGCAACAATCTTGTTTGCAAACAAGTCGCGATAAGGTTCGAGGCTTGAGCTGGTGGCTGGCTTTTTAGGCTCCGTTGGTTTCTTGGGTTCGACCAGCTCAGGTTCGACTGCCTTAGTATCAGCAGGTTTTGCATCGGAGGGTTTTGTTTCGGCGGGCTTCGCTGTGCCGTCGGACTTCGCATCACCTTTCGCCGGTTCTGTTTTGTCGCCTGTCGTTGGTGTCGTTGGCTTTCCTTCCGCTGGCTTTTCACCCTCTTTGCCGGTGTCATCCTTCTTTTCGCCACTTGTCGCTGCCTTGGCGGCTTCAAGCTTTTTCTTTTCTTCTTCCGCCTTTTGTGCTTCAGCGGCTTTCTTTTCGGCCACTGCTTTCACCGCAGCGTCGTACTTGGCCTTTTCGGTTTCGTATTTCGCAAGCTGTTGTTTGTATTCGGCAAACTCAGCATCGTACTTCGCCCAAGCATCCGCGTAAGCCTTACCGGTCTTCAAGGTTCGCTCGAGGTTGGCCGCGTCGGAAGTCAAGTTACCCTTTACTTCGAAACGCAATGCGACGGGATCCTTCAAAGCTCGAGGCGAGTTGGTCAACTTGAAAGCCAAGACGGGACTCGGCAATCGCGTCGAGCTCAACAGTGCCGTGGTGACGCCGCCTTGTCGACCTAACGCAACTTGATCATCATCGCGAGCCAACAGTGGTCCGAGTGCAGTACCGAACGCGATCGTTTCGCTGAGGCTGCCGCCGAGTCCCAAACTCGTTGAGCAATCGATCATCCCAGGAATGATGACCGCGTTCCCGAAGTCGCGAACCTTGGCACCTTGAGGTAACGAAACGTCAGCTCCTAAGCCAGCGATCTTGCCACCCGCCACGGCCACACTGCTTGATTCCAACACACCTCCCGAGCTGTAGATCTTGGCAGCATGGATAACAGTTGCTTGTTCGTTTTTCGCTTGGCTTTGAAAGACCGATCGACCATTCGCAAACGTCGAAAGCAATTTGGTTCCAGGCTCAAACGGCGCGCCCGACAATACAACAAAGTCAGCATCTGCATTCGCTTTCAGACTGCCAACGCGGTCAGCCACGCCGAGCATCCGAGCTGGGTTGGATGTGATCGTTTTCAAAATCTGCGCCGATGACAAGCCGCCGCGCCCCAACACCGATGCAGTAAACAACAGTTTGTTCAAGTCTTGGTCGGTTGCAGATCGGAGCGCCAGGCGATCGCCGGCACCTGCGTCGATCAACAAACGAGCTCGTTTCCACACCGGCATCTCAGGTTTGGCACCTTCGCGCGGGACAGTCGGGTTCGTAATTCGGCCTGGACGCAGTTCAGGATTTAGAATCACACCGCGAGCCATATCGCTTTGCCAAACGTCATCAGCGGTCAGTAAATCGACTTCGAGCGGATCGACAACTATCCAAGGCAGATTGAACTGTTTCGCTAACTGCAATGCCGCGCGAATTTCAGCGCTACTGCCCGCTGACCAACGCGACACCTGCTTCGCTTTGAGGATCTTTGCAAGAGCTTGCAGACGAACGTCGTCGGGCGACTGCGCTGCAGAGGCTTCCGCCAGCAGAGCTTCGAGTCCCACAACAGCCTGAGCGAGGCTCGTACCGAGCTGTGGCTTCGTGGGTTCCACAGGTCGCTCCACGGAAACGGCACCGACGGGCGGTTCATAAACAGTTGGCGGTGTGAGTCCGTCGCGCGTCAACACGATCCGAAAGCTCTCAACCTCGGACAAAATTTGCTTGGTTGCATCATCACCGGCCAGCTTCACTACCGCGCCTTGACCTGGCATGAGTCGATCATTGCCCGCCGAAATTTGAACCGTTGTAATGCCGGCTGCTAACAAATTCTGATAGTCACCGAACGGATCAAAGCCATCGACCGCACGAACTTCAGGGCTGATTGCATACTCTTCCGACCGCGTCGATTCGACGATGTTCGTTTGAGCAATCACAAGCCCTGGAATCAACGTTGCTGAGCCCAGTTCGTGTCGTTTGGCTCGCGGTGGTATTTCGACTTTGTCTCGCGGACCAACGGCGACGATTACGCCTTCGCGAACTAGCAACACTCCGTTGCTAATCGGGTCGCCTTCGCCCGTCCAAATGGAACTGGCAAAGTACGCGTCGACGGTTTGTGCGAAACTCGGTGCGGCGAGGAACGCAGTCAGCAACATCGCGAACACGTAATTGCTCGCAGCACGCCGCCAGGAAAGGCTCAGTTCTGTGATCACTCTCATGCTTACTCGGCCTCCGGTGATAACAGTCGCTTGAGTTTCTGATCGGTGTTGCGTTCGTAAACCACTTCGCCACCCACGATCGTTGTTTCAACCCACGTCGCGATATCCAATGGTTGACCAGTGAGCACGACCAAGTCCGCTTCTTTACCAACTTCGATGCTGCCAACGCGGTCGGCGATCCCCAACAACTTGGCGGGTTCCAGCGTCAGAGCGGCCAAAGCTTTGTTCTCTGCGACACCGTACTTGACCGCTGTTGCGGCTTGGTACCAGAAATAACTTGTACCCAGCGAAGTGCGGCGGTCCGATTCGCTGACTTGAAAAACGAACGGCACACCAGCTTCAAGGTAAATCGATGGCAGCTCGATCTTTTCATCTTCTCGGGTGCGAGGATTTGTTTTCCAGTACACAAGTGTCGGATCGAGAATGACGGTGCGTTCTTGTTTTGTGAGCAGCTTGGCGGCTTGGTAGCACTCCTGGCCAAGTACATAAATCGGTTTCAAGCCATAGTCTTCGACCAGCTTCACGGCGGCAGATACATCCATTGCAACCTCGCAATAGATGTAGACAGGCATTTTTCCTTGAACAGCCAACTTGAGTGCTTCAAGCCCGATGTCTACACCTGTTCCAGCGGGTTCTGCTGCGGCTTCTTCACCCGCTGGTTTCTCTTCTCCATTTCCATCGCCATTAGCGTCGCCCTCTTTTTTCTCTGACTCGGCTTTCTTCGCCGCTTCTTCGTCCTTTTTCTCTTCCTCTTTGCCGTCTTCGTCCTTTGTCTCCAAGGCCTTCTTGGCAGCATCTAACTCTTTTCGCAGCAGCGCCATTTGGCTCATGCGGCTGCCAGTCGTAGGACGAAGCGATAGTTTCAGAGCCGAATCGCGGCGAACAATCATGTCGT
>JBGSJB010000343.1:0-9201 GCA_041742175.1 Pirellulaceae bacterium | reverse complement strand
TCATTGATCGCAATCCGCAGAAATTCGTCGAGAATATTTTCGAAGCGACCGATGCTGACTTCATCAAAGCGACACATCGGCTGTATCACTCACAAGAAATGTCCAGCCACCTTGAGTTCTCGGTACTCGAAAACGGAATGTAATTGCCGACTGTACCCTAGCGCCGTGCAGTGTGGCAGCCGCAGAACATCTGGCGAAAAACACCAGTCAGCGAGCGAATACGCTAGAGAGAATTCGCTCGCCTGCCAGTCGACCTGACGCGCTCGATCAATATTCAAACTCAATACACTTGATGAACTCGCATAACAACGCTTTGAAACGCTTCGTCGAGAAACGAATTGTAAACGAAGACGACCTCGACGAACTAAACCATGTTAATAATCTCCAGTACTTGCGCTGGACGCTGAATACAGCTTCGGCTCACTCAAAGCATGTCGGCTGGCCATCGGCTCGCTATCGGGAATTCGGAGCAGGCTGGATCGTCCGCTCCCATAAAATCACTTACAAATTCCCAGCCGTGCTCAACGATGAAGTCGCCATCACAACTTGGGTCGCCGGTTTTGATAAAGTCTCGTCCGTTCGCAAGTACGAGATCGCACGGGTGGCCGACGGTCGAATCTGCGCAGTCGCCGAAACACGCTGGGTGTTCGTGAATTTCGCGACGCTCAAGCTGATCGAGATCCCCGCCGAAGTCAAAACCGCATTCGGATTCTAGCTCGCTACCCGTTCGAGTACACGTTACGTTCTAACTAACCTTTGCCGAATGCTGCTGCGATTTTTCGTTTGCTATGCCAAACTCGACAACCGCTGGGTTTATAATGCATCGTTCTCACTTCACAACTGGATGATGTCATTCTAACTGTGACATGGATTTCGCACTGATGGCAAAACGATACACGCGGCAACGAAAATACGCGCGGGCGCACTTCGCTGCTGTTCTCGTCACTCTTTTGACTTTATCCACCACCGCTTTCTCGCAAGAAGTAAAGACAAGCGTCGCTAAGAAGTCAGCCGAATCGACCAAGCTCGTCTCAGAACCCCCGCGACCGACCGAGACGATCCACTTCAAGCACAAGGGCGGGCAACTGGACTCGGTCGGCGAAGTGATCATTGAAGCGGAAGATGGTGGCGTGCTGCTGCTGACGCCGGACGGTCAACTTTGGACCATTCAACCAGAAGACATTATTTCGCGCACGCCATCGTCTGAACCGATGCAAGCCCTGACCAGCGATGAGATCTTCGCTCAGATAAAACTGCAAGCCTCCGATGGCCTGAAGGTTCAAAAGACGCCGCACTTTGTCATCATTTACAACACCAACGACGTCTACGCGCAGTGGGTCGGTGAGATGTACGAAGGGCTGTACCGCAAATTCCATAACTTCTGGAAGTCGAAGAAGGTCGAATTGCGAGAGCCGCGATTTCCGTTAGTCGCAATCGTCTTCAATACTAAGGAAGCTTATCTGTCCTATGCGGAACGCGAAATTGGCGAAACCGCCAAGGCGCTCATCGGTTACTACAACATGCAAACCAATCGTATGATCAGTTTCGATTTAACCGGCGTTGCAGGACTCGCGGCTGGCAATAATCGTTTCAGTTCGACGCAGCTGATCAATCAAGCGTTCGCGCAGCCCGGCGCCGAACGCACGCTGGCAACCAATGTTCACGAAGCGGTTCATCAGTTGTCGTTCAACACCGGCTTGCAAGTCCGCTTAGCCGACAATCCGCTGTGGTTCAGCGAAGGTATGGCAATGTTCTTCGAAACGCCCGATACCAACAGCTCACGCGGTGGCGCGACAATCGGCAAGATCAATTATCACAATTTGCGCCTGTTCGCGAACTACTTGCCCAAACGCCCCGCTGATTCGCTTACGACCTTAATTACCGACGATAGCCGCTTGCAGAATCCGAGTACGGCCAGCGATGCGTACAGCGAAAGTTGGGCGCTGACCTACTTTCTTCTGAAGACGAAGAGCAAGCAGTATGTAGCATACTTGGAAGACCTTCGCAAGCTCCAGCCGCTCGTCGATACGCCGCCGCGAGACCGCGTAACTTCGTTCAAGCAGCACTTCGGCGAAGACCTGAATAAGCTCGATCTCGACTTCATCAACTTCACTCGAAAGTTGCGTTGAGCACCCGCCGAGCTTGATCGACGCGTAAATTCGAAGACTCAGGCCATGCCACGCTAAAAAGCGAACGTTAGCAGAGTGTTAGTGGACCTTGATCAACTCGACGATAAAGTGCAGCCGCGCGTTCGGTGGAATCGCGCCGGGCATACCTTCGAGGCCGTACCCGAGCTCAGCAGGGATATCCAGTTCGATCATGCCGCCCTCGCCGATCAACTGCAAGCCTTGTGTCCAACCTGCGACCACCCGATTCAAAGGAAATGTGGCCGGTTCGCCGCGTTGATACGAACTGTCAAATTCCTTGCCACTATCTAACCAACCCTTGTAGTTGACCGTCACAGAGTCTAACTCAGTCGGCATCTTGCCGTCTGACTTGCGGAGTATTCGGTACTTCAAACCAGTCGTTGTCGACGAAAACTCTGTCGGTGCATCGGCATCGGTTGGACCGGGTTTCGAGCTCGCACTGGAGTTCATTTGGCTACTGGTGACACAACCGCTGGCCAGCAATGCCGCGCACACAAAGAACAACGCAAGCTTCCGATTCTTTTTCATTTCAGATTCTGCCAGGTTTAGGATAACGGTTCAACAGAGTTATTGTTATCCAACCGAGCAACCGCGACTAGCCAGCTTTTGCGAGTCCAGCGCCAGTGAGTTCACTATTGGCAGCGTACGCGGCGAGGCCTTCAGCGATCTCTTCGTCGCTGATTCCGTAGCTCTTCAGCAGCTTGATCATGACCGCACCCAGGCGCACGGGCTTTCCGATGCGTTGTGAATCCCTCGCATCTTGCGTAGCAGAATGTTGCGTTGCGACATGTTGCGGCACTGCAACCGGCGTCGCGATTTTTTCGTAGCGCAGTGGTTGGCTACTGGTGTGTCTGGCCGTTTCTCTGGCCGTCGTGTCCACTTCGTTCTCCGAAACCCAGGCGAAAAACTGCTGCGTCGACACTCTTGGTGATTCGAAAGTTGCGATCGACATGATAACTTGGCGTCAGCCACTCCTCGGGACGTGTCTTGAAGACTCGGATTTGGTTCACACCTCCCAGTTTCGAACGGCTGGTGACACCTTCGGTCATTCGCAGAAACAAATTCCAAAAATCGCTCTGCAGAAATCGCTGCCATGAACTCGCCCTCGCCCATTCAACTTGTCATGCTGCCCGGCATCGCAACCGACCAACGACTCTTTGCGGCTCAACGCGAACGCTTTCCCGACTTGATCGTTCCCAATTGGCCCACCGCCGCCGAGGCTTGCCGCACAGCGGAAGATTTCGCCAAGCTGTGTTGGGACAAGTGGACAGTTGGAGTTGATCGAGTGATTGATAGCGATCAACCATTCATCATCGGCGGAACATCAGCCGGTGGAATCATGGCAGCAGAGATCGGTTGGCTTGCGAAAACCCATGCGAAGCCGCCGTTGGCCGTGTTGCTGGTTGCCAGTTGCCGAAGTTGGCGAGCGGTGCCGCGCTGGTATGGTCGTTGGGCAGATTGGGCGAGCAAGTTGCCGCAATGGATCGCCGGCAAGTTATTCGTGCGAAGGCATCTCGTTCAGTCGCTTCAACCAATCGATGCAGGCCGCAACGATTCGGCGCGCGAAGTTAGCGAACTCGTCGCGGCGATGTATCAATCTACGGAATGGTCGCAATTGATGTTGTTCGCGCGACTGATGGCAACTTGGCGGCGCGAAGATTCGGACGCAAAGGCAGCGCCGTTTCCGCTTCATCAACTGCACGGTCGTCTGGATGCGTTGCTGCCAAAGCCTTCGCCGAAGGACGCAACACTGTTGCTGGACGCTGGACATTGGTTGACGGTGACGCACGCCGCAGCGGTAAACAATTGGATCGAGGCGATCGTCCGCGACATCGCCTTGCATCGTTCGCCCCCCAAGCGAAGTAGCGGCGCGATTTAAACTGCCCAAGCGACAAATTCGGCCACCGCGAGTTTGCTTGCGCTCTTTTGCCCTAGTCGATTTCGCGTTGCATTGGAGCGGCGTTGTTGGTTCACTGAATGTAAGAACCTCTCTTTTCAAAGAAGCTCCACGGAAATGTCTCGAATCTGGCCACTTAAACACCTCAAGGTGATCGCGCGACGGTACTGTGCACTGGTTTGGGCGGTTGTCGGTGCGACTTCCGTCGGTTGTGACGCGCCGATTGATGCTTTTAGACCCAACACAATTTACCTGGCAAAGCTGGAAAAGTCCCAAAACGCCGATCTGCGGCCAGCTCAAGCGGATTCTAACGCGGCGCTCGAATCGCTCTTCGGCACGCCCGACAAGCCGCAATGGCCGGAGTTTTTGCAGTCAGACGACGACGCGGTCGGTGCGCTGGTTTCCGTCGAGCGATTGCAACAAGCGGCTGGTCCGGTGCGAAGCGACGAACAGGATCGGCATTTTGGGCTGTTCCGTGAACACTGTGTCGCCTGCCACGGCGTTTCGGGTGACGGCGCAGGCCCCGCTAGCCGCTTGCTCAGCCCCTATCCACGCGATTTTCGGCTTGGAAAATTCAAATTCAAATCGACTCCAATCGGCAAGAAACCGACCCGCGCTGACTTGCGACGAGTGCTGACAGCCGGCTTGCCCGGGACCAGCATGCCGTCGTTTCGATTGCTAAGAGACGAAGAACTCGAAGCGCTCGTCGATTACATCATTTTTCTTTCGGTAAGAGGCGAAGTTGAACGACAACTGCTGACCGAAGCGGCGATGGAAATCGATTTCGAAGCGGGCGAGCGTTTATTCGACGTGAGATTAAAGGAATCGCAGCCCGACGAGTTTGCGGCTCAGTCCGGTTTGCTGACGGAGCTGACTACTTCGGTCGCCAAGCAATGGAGTGGGGCCGATGATGCGGTAACACCAGTTTCAACGCCGACGAAACCCCTGTTCGCAGCTGGACAAGACCTGGCGAGCGACGAAGCCGAGCAACTTGCAGCTTCGATTGAGAACGGTCGCAAAGTGTTTTTAGGGCCGATCGCAAATTGTGCTAGTTGCCACGGCGCGACGGCGATGGGCGACGGACAGACCAAAAACTACGACGCTTGGACCAAAGATTGGCTCGAGGGACTTGATCCACAAAATCGAGATGAGATCCGGCCCATGCTTCGACTCGGGGCGCTCAAACCCCAATATATTCTGCCTCGCAATTTGCGAACGGGCGTTTATCGCGGCGGCTCCGAACCCAGCGACCTATACCTGCGAATCGTCAACGGAATCGACGGCACTCCGATGCCCGCGACAGCCATGCAACCGGATAACCCGCAGGGGCTAACCGAATCTGACGTGTGGGATTTGGTGAATTTCTTACTGAGCTTGCCGTACGAAACGATCTCGCAAGACGCTGGAATCACGCCGCCGCCAACTCGATCGGAGGCAAGCTAATGGTTCAAGCGAACAACACGCCTGACGCTGTAACTACGGATGCAACTGAATTGCGATACAGCCGGTTGGTCCATAGACTTTCGGTCGCGCTCACGGTCGCTGTCTTTCCTTTGATTTGGGTCGGCGGGTTGGTGACAACTTACGACGCTGGGATGGCGGTTCCGGATTGGCCGAATACTTACGGCGACAACATGTTCGCTTATCCAGTGACAACATGGCTGTTCGGTCCGTTCGATCTGCTGGTCGAGCACAGTCACCGGTTGTTGGGAACCGTTGCAGGCTTCATTTCGATTGGCTTGGTTGTCGCAGCGTTTTGGTTCGAGCCCCGATCATGGTTTCGATGGTGGTCGGTGCTCGTGCTGTTGTCGGTAATTGCGCAGGGCGCGTTAGGCGGATTCCGGGTGCTGCTCGACCAGCGTACGTTCGCGATGATTCACGGTTGCACCGGTCCACTATTTTTCGCGATCGCCACAGCCACTGCGGTGATGAGTTCGCGATGGTGGTTAATGCGCGGCGAGTCGGCGGTTGGTCAGTCGAGTTGGTCGACTCCGCGAACGGCTTGGGTGGCGGTCCTGCTGCTACTGGCGAGCTACATTCAGTTGACCATCGGAGCTCAGTTGCGGCATGTCACCGGTTCTGTTTCTCCGCAGTTGTTTATGGCGTTTGTACACTCGCATTTGACGATGGCGGGGTTGGTAGCAGTCTTAGCAATTGGTCTGGCTGCGACAACTAGCCTCAGGCGCGAGACGCCGCGTCAAGTTCGCTTCCCTGCCGGGCTTCTACTGGGCTGTATAGTGATGCAAATCGTTTTGGGAATCGCAACTTGGGTCGTTAATTACGCTTTGCCTTGGCAGGAACTATCAGAATCGCTGGCTAGGTATACAATCTTGGCTAAGGGATACTGGGAGAGCATAATTGTGACCGCTCACATGGCCACAGGTTCGTTGATTATCAGTTTGGCAACCGTCACCGCTTTACGAGCTTGGCGTTCGCGCGCCTGGGGCGTTGCGAGAGAGGTAAATTCGAAGTGGAAACAACAAGTCGCGTAACGACCAGTCGCTTGGAGGCGGGAAGTTCGGTCGCGCTCGCACCAGCGGCGTCGCGCGGTCTTTCCGTCTACATCGAACTGACCAAGCCCCGAATCTTGACGATGATTCTGTTGACAGTGGTCATGTCGATGGTCGCCGCTGGAACAGCGCCCACTTTGCTGACCGTGCTGCATGCATGTGTCGGCACCGCGCTCGTTGCCGCCAGCGCCAGCGTGTTGAATCAATGGATGGAACGCGAGCGCGATGCCATTATGGCTCGCACCTGCAAACGCCCGCTGCCCAGTGGTCGCGTGGCTTCGAGCAACGCGGCTTGGATGGGCTGGGTCATGGTTCTTCTCGGATCGGTTTATCTCGGCACACTCGTCAACTTGCCGACGATGTACTGCGGCTTAGCGACTTGGGGATTGTACGTCTGGGTCTACACGCCGCTGAAGATGATAAGTTGGACGAATACACTCGTTGGAACATTGCCCGGCGCGTTACCTGTGTGGATGGGTTGGACCGCTGCTGAAGGTTCGCTCCTGGATCCGCGAGCCTGGATTCTTTTGGGAGTCTTGGTCGCTTGGCAGTTGCCGCACTTTATGGCGATCGCGTATATGTATCGCCAGCAATACGAGGCGGCAGGTTACAAGATGATTACAGTGACGGACGAATCGGGCCGTGGTGCAAATTGGCATGCGATTCTGGGTTCAATCGCTTGCATCGTGTTCGCTGTGTTAGCCGTTCCACCTGTTTCGATTCTCAGTGGCATTCTGTGTGTACTGGCAGTGGCTGTTTCTGTTTGGCAGTTGGTTGCGGCCATTCGATTCCGTCGCCAACAGGACATGAAGACCGCTCGCAAGATGCTGCACGTCAGCCTTTTGCAATTGCCGCTCACGATGCTCTTCATTCTGCTCGCTACGTTGTACGGATAAGTTTGCGATGCGCGAGCCCCAATCACGGCTGAAGCGCGCCGCTGGACCTGTTGTCGTACCAGCAATTTTGTTCGCCTTGCTGTTCGCGTTATTAATTGCCGGAGTTGCTTGGTTCCGATTGACGAACGCTTGGCCAGTGGCCAGCGACGTGCGGCTTGAGTGGATGCGCGGCCTGTTGGCGATCATCGTAATGCTCGCCTCTGTCTGTACAATGCTTCAAGCCTTGCGGACTGCGGCTGACCGCTCTCGCGGCGCACGCTGGCTAGGTTGGACATTCGGACTCGGCATACTCTTTACAGCTCTGTTGCTCAGCGAAGTGCGCACAAGATTTCGCGATGGACTCTTTCCTGGATTCGCCAGCGGCGTCCACAATCGCGCCGACTTGTATTACCTGTCCGCAGTTCACCAACGGATGCATGATTTGGTGACGGAATTAAACACAGCTTCAATTCGACTCGCCGCAAACGAAGCCTCGGCTGAAACAACGGCTGATACAGTTGCCTCCGACTCATCAACGCGCGAGCAGCGACTTACATTGGTAAACCAGTTGTTGACTGCCGAACTTCAGTGGACGGAAACTCGCGTCGCATCGACCGCTGACTTCGAAGATCAACGCGCTGCGATGATTTCACTGGCCTACGATATCTTTCCGACCAAGGCATTTGCTGAAACGCATCATGAGTTTCGCGAACGCGTGCGACTTGAAGAAGCCGATCGCGCGACCGTCGCTGAAGCAGAACTCCAGCAAGCGGCAGCGCAGATCGAGGAAAGCAAGCCGCAATTGAAAACGCAACTCGAGATCGTCAGCCAACTAAACAGCCGTTTGCGAGCCGCTCGTGAGGCGCGCCGTAAATTGCCGCCCGAATTCGATCTTGATGAAAGCGATGAGGCTTCCGCGCGAGCCGCCGAACTCGATCGGCAACTCGCATCGCTTCAATCGGAACTCGCATCGGCTAACGAAAACTTGTCGATCACCGCCACGGCGGTAACGGCCGCTGAAGACACAACAATGCAACTCAAGAACGAACTGGCCGATCTGAAAACTCGTCAAGAGATTCGCCAGTCGATTGAAAGCGGCAACTTGAGCGGCGGGCTCAATCGCAGTCAACCGTGGCTGCGTTTGCCAGTCGCTCTGCCGGGCGGTCGCAACTGGGCGATCGTGTGCTTCGGACTGACGATTTTGCAGATGACGTTCGCGATTGCGGGTTTGCTTTCGATTTTTCCTCGCTTGGCAAACTGCGATCAACTGCTCGCCCTCGGCGGCTTGGCTCGCTTCTGGTTCATGCAAGCTGCATTTGCTTGCGTATGGTTTGTTTTGTTCTACTTAGTTTGATCTGGTCGCACTTTTCATAAATAGCAATTCATGACTTTCACAGATACTCTTGCCGCACTCTCGGTTGCCCAACTTAGCCACCGGTACGGCAAGCACCAAGCGCTGGACGCGCTCAGCCTTGAAGTTGCAGCGGGCGAGATCTTCGCGCTGCTCGGTCCCAACGGCAGCGGCAAGACAACTCTCTTTCGCTTGATCAGCACACTTGCGAGAGTGCAAAGTGGCGATCTGCAAGTCTTTGGAAATTCGCCGAAGAACAATCTATCGGCCGTTCGCAACTCGATCGGAATCGTGTTTCAGTCGCCCAGCCTCGATCGTAAGTTAACGGTCGCAGAAAATATTCGTTGCCAAGCCGCGTTGTATGGTTTGCACGGCGCTCCGCTCGACGCCCGCATCGCTGAAGTAGCCCAGCAGTTAGGTA
>JBGSJB010000342.1:0-11636 GCA_041742175.1 Pirellulaceae bacterium | reverse complement strand
CTGGCAAGGTTGATGATGCGGCCATACTTGGCTTTCTTCATGAAAGGAATAACGGCGCGGCAAGCGTTCCAAGTTCCATAGACATTGGTTCTCATGACCGCATCAAATTGCTCTGGAGTGGTTTCGTCAATCGGTCCGCGGATGTTAATGCCCGCGCTGTTGATCAGGATATCGACACGTCGCCAACGTATCATCGCAGCTTGCACGGTTCGCTCAAGCGAAGCCAAATCATTTACGTCGGCTGCATGTCCAACTGCGTCGACTTCGTACAAGTCAGCGATTTCTTGTGCGGCTTCGATCGCTTGATTGCTAGTGCGACTGACTAACATTACACGCGCTCCGGCTGAGGCCAGCCCCGCAGCCATGGTGAGTCCGAGTCCCTTAGAACCGCCGGTGATAATTGCGGTTTGACCGTCGAGCCGAAATTGTTTAATTCCTGGAAAGTCAACTTGGGGAGTGGACATACGAGGGCTTTCTTGACACGAAGGAATTACTCGACACTTTGATCGTATAGAGTATCCGTTCGCATACCTCGTCGCTCGTTGCATTGCAGAAAATCGTTGCGTCGCAAAGAAACTGTGCAAAACGGCAGCGTTTCGATCTGCCATGCGTTCTACAGTTTGCGATGCAACTGTGCATGCGCTTGCTCACGGTAGTAATCGATCGTGCGACGCAAACCTTCCTCGAGTGTCACCGCAGGTTCATAGTTCAGGATTTTTCGAGCCTGCGATATGTCTGCAAGACTTTCGCGGACATCGCCGACTCGCGCGGGTTGGAAGTTTGGTTTGACTTCCATGTTTAGCATCTCGCTCAATAATTCAAGTAGACGAAGCAGGGTGGTGCGGCGTCCGTCGGCCATATTGATAATTTGGCCTGCTGCCTCAGGAGCCTCTGCAGCAAGCAAATTACCGTGCACAACGTTTTCCACGAAGGTAAAGTCGCGAGACTGGCCGCCATCGCCGTAAATGATCGGAGGCTTTCCGCTGAGAATCGCAGTTACAAACAGTGGGATCACTGCGGAGTAAGGGCTTGCCGGATCCTGCCGAGGTCCAAACACATTGAAGTAGCGCAGTCCGACCGTCTCCAGACCAAAGCTGTGATAAAACGCTTGACAGTAAAGCTCGCCAGCCAACTTCGCAGCCGCGTAGGGGCTGAGCACTTGGGGCAAGTCGATCTCACGCTTGGCAGAATAAGGACGGTCACCGTAAGCGCTGCTGCTGGCCGCGTAAACAACGCGACGCACGCCTGCCTTTACCGCTTGATTAAGTACGTTGAGCGTTCCAGTTACGCAAGCATGATTCGTCGCTAGCGGCTTTTCGATACTCATCGGAACAGAAGCCAATGCAGCTTGGTGGAAAACCAGTTCGACGCCTTGCATGGCTTTGGCGGTTACGGATTCGTCTGCCACATCGCCTTCGATAAACTCGACACTCTCCGGCAAGTTGCGTTCGAATCCGGTACATAGATTATCGAGCACACGGACGTTGTCGCCGCGTTTCACCAGTGCAGTTGCGATATGCGACGCAATAAATCCGGCTCCGCCAGTTACCAACACGTTGGCCATTCAATCTGATCCTTTGATCTATTTGCTCTGGTAATTAAAGTAGCGACTCAAAGTTTACATTCGGCTTGCAACACCGCTTTTCTCAAGCGGATGTAGTCCTTGAAAAGTCAACGAAGGTGCTTCGGCATCGGGGAACATCTTGCCCCGGTTCGCGATTTCAAGCGGGTCGCAGGCGAATCGCAAACGTTTCATGCAGTTGAGCGAGTCTTCCGAAAACATGCTCGGAAGAAATTGTTTCTTCTCCATGCCGACTCCATGTTCACCGGTGATTGAGCCGCCGAGATCGACACAAAGTTGCACGATTCTTGCGGCGAGTTCCTCGGCGCGATGTAATTCACCGGGCTTGCGACCATCAAACATGATCAGTGGATGGAGATTGCCATCGCCGGCGTGAAACACGTTAGCGACCTGAATGCCCGCTTCATCGCTGAGTTGTTGAATCGACTCGAGTGCGAACCCGAGTTTTCCGCGCGGCACAACTCCGTCTTGAACAATGAAGTCCGGGCTGAGTCGACCGACGGCTGAAAAGACGCTCTTGCGACCCTTCCAAATCTTCGCCCGCTCATCCGCATTGGCCGCAATCAGCACCGCGGTCGCTTGACTGGCAGCGAGCAGCTCGTCGAGCTGCAAGCGTTCTGCGGAAACATTCTCGGCGCTTCCGTCAAGCTCCACAATGAGCACCGCCTCCACATTCTCAGGGTAGCGAGCGCCGACTGCGGCCGAAGCAGCTTGCATGCTCAGACGATCCATGATTTCGATCGCTGCCGGCAGCAGCCCGCTAGCGATGATGGTTGCGACAGCGCGGCCGGCGTCCTGCAACGTCATGTAGCCTGCGAGTACCGTTTGATAACTTTCCGGCTTGGGCAGCAATCGTACTTTGATCTCCAATGCGATGCCGAGCAAACCTTCGCTGCCAACGATCAAGCCGAGATTGTCAGGGCCGATGCCTTCGCCATCTTCGCTACCCACTTCAACCACGGATCCATCGCCCAGCAAGACTTTCATCGACAAGATATGGTTGCTGGTCATGCCATATTTCAGGCAGTGCGCGCCGCCCGAATTGAACGCTACGTTGCCGCCAATCGTACAAACCTGTTGACTGCTTGGATCGGGGGCGTAGTACAACTTCGCATGCTCAACGGCTGCGGTCAATTTGTTGTTGATGACTCCGCATTCGACAACCGCTGCGCGGCCAGGAATGTCGATTTCGATAATTTTGTTTAAACGATTGAGGCTGATCACGACGCCATCGGCGCAAGGCAGTGAACCTCCGGAAAGGCTCGTGCCGCTGCCACGCGCGACGAAGGGAACTGAGTTCGCGTTGCACCAGCGGACGACTTCAATGACTTCCGCCTGGGTTTGCGGCACGACAACGGCCAGCGGTTTGACGGCGAAGGCGGTCAGGCCGTCGCTTTGGAATGCCGCCTGCGCGCTGGGGTCGGACAGAATGCGGTCCGCCGGGACAACCTGAGCCAACTGGAGTGGAACGTCAATCATCGTTTAGGATTAGCCAAAAATATGCGTCAAGCTGCTGAATCGCAGCGGAAGTGTTCGTGCAGCACAGTATAGCTTGGCGAGCAGCGATCGAGTCGTAGCCACACGAAGTTGTACGGGCGTATAATGAGCTGACTATCAAGTTTCGTCCATCTGATTTCACTTGATCGCGATCTCTCGCAAACTGGATTTTGAAGATGACTGCAGTTGCAACCGAACATCAGCCGACTTGGCAGACCCATCCGCAGGCTTACCGATTAATCTGCGAAGGAGTTGAACAACTTGTAGCGGCGGTTCCGATGTTGCGCGCGTTGAGCGAGCGCATGCTGACGGAAACCGGCACCGAATTACTGAACTGGACCGATCGACTGACGGTCAACGTGTCGCCGCAGGAAGTAGCGGATTGCGGTTTCGAAGTCGCTGAGTCACGGGGACTTAGTTGCTTCCGTAATCCTCAAGCGCAGTTGCCAACTGTGGTGTTGGATTATGGTAAGCGGATGTTGGCGATCAAGGTCGAGTCGGTGGTGGATTTTCTTGAAACGCATCGCCTGGATTCGCGATACCAGATCTTCGGTTCTGCCGGATCGCAAGTTCGCAAGTGCTGCATCCACTGTGACAGTGAATCCGAGGTGTGGATTGTCGAGCGTCACGGCAGCTTCAGTTGGGAAACTTCCGATGCATCGCCCGCGATACTCGAGCGATGTACACGTCACTTCGAACGTTTTCGGTTGCGTCGACGCGAGTATGACAGCGACTTAGTGGGTTTCGAGCATGCTCGCGAGTTGATCGACGAAGCGATTCAAGAAGTTGGACGCGATCAAACGGCGGATCTTTTTTTCGCTGCCGAACGAGCCTACTGGCAGAATCGAAACGACGCAGCCCAGTTGCAACGATCGCGGCAAGGCCGACTCGGTCTTGGCTGGGCGAATCACGATCACCACACGTATCGTTCGAGTCGCCATTGCTTTCCAGAGCTGATCAAGACGCTGGAGTTGCTTGGAATGGAATGTCGCGAACGATTTTACGCAGGACGAGAAGCGGGCTGGGGCGCTCAGGTTCTTGAGCAACCGGCATGCGGAGTCGTTGTGTTTGCGGACGTGGACTTGGGGGCTGAGGAGATTGTCCAGGACTTTGCGCATCAACCCATGAGTTCGCGCGATACGGTTGGGACAGTTGGTCTGTGGTGCGCTCTGCACGGCGAGGCTTTTCTGCAAGCGGGACTTCATCATTTGGAGTGCGAATTCGAATTTGATGCGGCTCGAGCTCAGTTGAATGAGCAAGGTGTGGCAAGCATGAATCCATTCACCGACATGCACCACCTTCGTCAGGCGTTTACGGTTGGACAGCGCTGGTTGGTAAGCTCGCATCGCGCGGCGCAAGCGGTCGAAGCGGGCTGGATAAACGTTGAGCAGGCCGAAAAATTCGTTCGAGAAGGAACGATCGGATCGCACCTGGAGATTCTGCAGCGTCGGGAAGGGTACAAAGGATTCAACCAGAAGGGAATCAGCGACATAATTACCGAAACGGATCCTCGCAACGCATCGAAACACTAAAACCGGGCGCTGTGATAAGCTGCCAATAATGCTTTCGCTAATTAGTATTTACTCACTCCAACGTCCCTAAACACGTAAAGCCGCTGATGAGATTTCGCTCGCACTCGCAGACGATTCGAGCTGGTCGGGAAACCGCAGCAGTATCAATTGGCCTATTTCTGCTAAGCCTGTGCGCGGTCGCGTTCTTATTCATTCGGTACTCAGGAAATTCTCAGGACAGCGTTGAAAGCGACGGATACGGATTCGCGAAACCCAAAGCGGCAGTACCCGAGATTCGTTTCTGGCATCATGTCGATGGATTTCCAGCTGCAATCTCACAGATGGAATCGGTGTTCTGGGAACCTAACGATACCGATTCTTTGCGCGCGTGGCTGTTGGAGTCTGGTCGATTGAAAGGTGCCAACGTTTTAGAGATTGGCTGCGGAACAGGCTTGGTTGCAATTGCGTGTGCTCTGCAAGGCGCTCGCAGCGTAATCGCCAGCGACATCAATCCGGCTGCAGTCGCCAATACCATTTACAACGCTGAGCTTTGCGGAGTCAGTTCAAGAGTTAAAGTTCGTCAAGTGAACGAAGCGCATCCTGGACCATTCGAAGTTATCGCGGTAGATGAAAAATTCGATTTGATCGTTTCAAACCCACCTTGGGAAGATGCGGTCGTTGATTCGCCAGCCGCTTACGCATTTTATGATCCTGGCTTTAAGCTGCTTGACGGAATATTGGCTGAAGCACAAAACCACATGAACGCCGACGGACGATTGTTGCTAGCTTACGGTGCGAAAACCGCAATCGCCCGACTGCAAGAGCAAGCGCCTCGATTGGGCTGGAAAATCACCTTGCACGACGATCGCGATTTAGCAACTTTGCCAGAAATATTCTTGCCTGGAATGTTGCTCGAATTGGAACGCGACGAATCGCATGCAGTGCAAAATTGAGCTTGGTGATTATATTGAAATCGCACTCAATCCCATAATACATTTGATGAAACTAAGCCCGAGCTACTTATGCAATACCTTGAATGGATTTTGCACCTTGACGAACATCTCGCACAATTCGCGGCTGACCTTGGCGGTTGGTTCTACGGCCTGCTGTTTGCGATTATTTTCAGTGAAACCGGCTTGGTGATTGCGCCATTCCTGCCGGGCGATTCGCTCCTTTTCGCCGTCGGCGCGCTGGCAGCCAGTCAATCGGATTCGGTCAGCATCAATGTGTTGATCCCCTTGTTGATCATCGCGGCGATTCTAGGGGACGCTGTGAACTACTCGATCGGAAAGTTCGTCGGGCCTCAAGTCTTCCGCAAGGACACCGGTTGGCTGTTGAACAAGAATCATCTGCTGCGAGCTCAAGCGTTCTATGAAAAACATGGAGGCAAAGCGATTGTGCTGGCTCGCTTCCTGCCAATTTTGCGAACCTTTGCACCCTTTGTTGCAGGCATTGGCGGCATGCAATACCGCCGATTTTGGATTTATAACGTGGTCGGTGGCATCGCATGGGTAAGCATCTTTTTGTTGGGCGGTTATGCTTTTGGAGCGCAACCGATTGTCAAAAAGAACTTTCACATTGTGATCGTTGCCATCATCCTGCTCTCCGTTTTACCGATCGCGTTCGAATGGTACAAATCACGTCGCGAGAGTCTCAAGCCGTCGAGTGATCCAGTGAACTGAGCGGTTTTCTAACCGGTGAACTGTTGCGAGCAACTTGCCAAGATTGTGCGGCGGAGTACGAATTAAACATCGCGGATCGCGTTTTTTGTTCCGGTCTCCTAAGCGTTGTTGGATTGGTGAGGTTGAAATGGGGCGTAGCAGTTGGCAATTAGTTCAATTCCATTCGTCGCAGCGGTTTGCGGCGTGGCTGGCAGGTTTCGCTGCCAGCGTTGCGTTGGCTTCGCCCACCGTCGCGCAAGATGCAACTGTCCGGCACTCGACTGAAAAGAAGTCAGCGACTGAGTTTCTGCGGCTGTCTAAGACGGATGACGGAGGCCTCAAGTCGCTTGATACCGCAGTCACGACATATCGAGCTGCGACTGCGGACGGGATTAGCGTCGATTTGATCGGCGCGGTTCACATCGGCGAGCGTGAGTATTACAACGAACTCAACCGGTTGTTCGATACTTACGATGTGTTGCTCTATGAATTGGTCGCGCCTGAGAACACTGTAATTCCGCGCGGCGGAAAACGAGAGGGCACGAACCCAGTCGCCATGTTGCAGGACTCAGCCAAGAATATGCTCGCGCTTGAGTCGCAACTAGAGTTGATCGACTACACCAAGCCGCAATTCGTGCGAGCTGATATGACACCGACTCAGATTGCAGACAAGATGGCTGAGCGAGGCGAAACGGCTTTTACAGTCGCGCTCAGCACGCTTGCGGACGTCCTGCGTCAACAGAACCTCGCCACGCGCGAGGCTGCGAAGAACCCCGACGCAAGTCAAGAGGAAGTCGGCCTCTTCGATCTATTAAGCAATCCGCGCAAGATGAAGCAGGTTATGGCTCAGCAATTCGTCGCAACGGGGTCGCTAGACCAGAGCCTTGGTGGTGCACTGAATCAGATGCTTGTCATCGACCGCAATGCTGAAGCGCTGCGCGGACTACAAAAACAGATCGCCGCCGGCAAGAAAAAGATCGGCATATTTTATGGCGCCGCGCACATGCCCGACTTCGAAAAACACTTGGTGGCAGATTTCGGTCTTCGCAAATCCGATCAATCGTGGCTTGTCGCATGGGATCTCCAGCGAGGTCCGAGTAGTTTAGCCAATGAACCCGCTGCGATGTTGCTAAATCTTTTCAAGATGCTAGATGAATGAGCCCGAGGCGCTAGCCGAGAATTTTAGAGGAATTGCGATTAAAAAATATTCAATGCATTGGATTCTTGGGTGCTAGAATCGTCTAGCTAGCGTGTCAGGCTCATCTAGCTTTTGTGTTTAGAGTTGTTCGAGTTGCGCGATCCGTGACTTGAGAGCGGCGACTTCAGATGTTCGGCGTTCGTGTTCGAGCAATCGCAGTTCATTCTCGAGTGACTGGATGAGCAGATGATTGTCACCTCGGCGCTCAAAGTGCGATTGTGCGGTGTGCAGCGCGGTTAAACCTGTTTCGGTGTCGCCGATGATCAGTTGAGCTAATGCGAGATCAGCAATTGATTGGTGCTTGGTCGGCCAGTCGGAAGTAGAGGAATCGCTGAGCGCTTTATGCAGCAGTTGTGCGCCTTGCTGGTACGCGCCGGCTTGCAATTTGATGCTGCCCATGGCGGCTGTTGCTGCGGCAGAGATACTTGAGTCGGTATCGGCGGCCGGGCCGCTCAAAATGGCTGCAGCAGCAGGAGCTTGGCCCATTCCAGCCAAACATCGACTCTGCGCTATTCGCAACCACATCTTGTCTTTACCAGTTGCCAGCGTTTCGGCTCGCTTGAAGTTGACCAAAGCCAACTGCATTTCGCCGCGATGGAACTGGCCTTCCGCGACTCCGACCCACAGAATCATTTCAGGTTCGTTTTCGAGTGAGACGCCCATCGCCAAGGCATGTGTACCAAGTAAATCGATCAACTCGTTTGGCCACGGAAGACTTTCCGGACGCATATGATCGGCCAGCAACCAAAAACCGACGTCGATCGGTCGGTCCTTTGGATACGCCGACAGGTGCAAGTTGACAGCGGTGGACCAGGCTTCATTTGCCAGCGGGGCTTGATCGCTACGTCGCGCGGACTCGGCAACCATCAACCACATTTCCGCTGCCAGCAATGGGTTTCCGGCTTGTGTAGCAACCTCAACCGCTTGGCGACAAAGCGATTCAGCCCAAGCGTTTCGATCAGCCACTAACTCGCGCAGCCCCATCAATCGCAAGGAATCGATCTTCACCAGCGGATGTCCAATTTTATGCGCAGCTTGCTGCAACTGAGTCGCCATGTCCTCGCTGGGGTCGCTAGTCTGCAACTGTGTCGCGAAGGCGTTGCGCAGTTCAAGATACTTCTTCGATGCAATGGGTTGTTCTTTAGCGAACTTGAGCAACGCATTCCAGGATGCAGTCGATACGGAGCAGCGTTTGCTCAGAACGGATGCGATCAGCTTTACAACTGGATCCTCTGTGGATGTCGCCCAACGTTCTGCCAGCAATCGATCGCACGATTCACGATGCCGCTCCGCTAGTTTGATTGCCGACTGCAATCGTTCGGCCTTTACAAGCGGCTCGATCAACCCGATCAATTTGCTTGAGTCGATTGGTTGCGATTCGGCGTTGCCTAGGACGATTTCGTGACCATCAAAACGAATTGTCCGCGCTGGAGGGTTCGCAACTTTATTAACTCCGCCTGAGCCATTGCCAATAGGGCCCTTCGACTCCGATGCGGTCATATCAGTTACATGCCTGAGCAGCGTGGCTGGCGACAGGCTACTTTCAGTCAAAAGCGAACAGCCGGTTACTTGCAGAGCGAGCGCGAAAGTGAAGAGAGTTTTAGTGAGTTTGCGCATAGTTTTTTGCATCGCTTCAGTAGGATGTAGGTGCGCCATTGTGCAGATGAAATAGTTTCGCGCGCTGGCTGCATTCAGCATCGGTACGCGTGACGCGGCAGGGCAGTTTCAAGTTCATTGTGCCTGTCACATTGGGGCTGTTAGGATGCGTGCTAAGTTCACCCAACATGAATTCGCTGGTCGCCGCTGATTCGGTCGGCGTGTTAAAGACGTACGGCCTGACGATAACGACCAACTCGCTGCGTGAACGGTTCGACGCTTGACGACGGAACAACAATCCTAAACCTGGAATGCTTCCCAACACTGGCACTTGATCGCGCGCGTCGCTGACACTCTCTTCAATAAGTCCGCCCAACGCGACCGCCATTCCATCTTGGGCAACGACCGTTCCGCTAATCGTGCGACGACGAACTGTGTCGACGTTGATGTTTGTTACGCCAGAGCCACTTGAGGCTGGAACTGGGATTGAGGAACCTCCGAGCACGCGTTCGGAGTTCTCTTCGACGACTCGCAAAGTTACAGTCCGGTCTGCATTTATGTTGGGGGTTATTAGTAACGATTGGCCGACGTCACGCAGTTCGGTGATTGGCGTTGCGGCCACAGCACCATTGACGGCGCCCACACTGCTGAGAACTTGAGACGGCGTGAAGCCTACAGTGAACGGCAACGTATCACCTACAAAAATGCGGCTGACTTCGTTGTTCGCTGTCAGAATAAGCGGCGTCGCCAGAGCGGTCACGCAATTCTTACTCTGCAACAACTGCATGCGCATGCGAAAATTCTTGTCGACCATTTGAAACGTCAGAGCACCCGGAACTGCACCGGAGACGCCTAAACCTTCTCCCAGCCCGCGCGCAACCGAGGTGGCTCCTTGAAATGCAGGTGCCAGCGAACCGTCAGACATTGAACTCGCAACTTTGTCCGCGCCACCGAAGTACTCGAACGCTGAATTGAATCCGTCGGCCAGCACAACTCGCAAGACTTTTACTTCGAGTAAAACGGTTGGCGTGGGAACATCTAACTGCGTGACTAGCGCGGCGATCTGCTCCATCGAACGCGAATCACCGGTTCGCACGATCACTTGGTTGTTGCGTCGGATCGTTGAAACATAAATCGTTGCTTCTCGCCGCTGCATCAAATCGGCTTGATCGTTTTCGCTGAGCCGTCCGTCGGCGGCCAGTGTATTCTCCAGTTTCTGAATTTCGTCCGCGGAAAGATCAGTTAAGTTATCTGCGGTCAAGTTGCGTGGTGGTCGAGCAAGTCCGCGTTGGGCTTGTGAGAAGTTGCCATTTTGACCGAGTGCGCCAAGACCGCCTGCAGAGCTTCCGATACCAAGGCCTCCTCCGAAGGCGCCGTTTGAAGTGTTTGCTCCGCCCGATTGGTTTGTGTTGTTTGAGCCGCCTAGTCCGAGCGAACGGCCATCGACTAAATCGAAGCGACTGAAGCGGCGCGATAGATCGATCAGATCTTCAACATCTGCGTCCGCACGACTCAGTTGGACTCGGTCGCCGAATACCTGCTGAATGACTTGGGAGACTGCGGTTGGGTTGGGATACAGAAGAGTGAATACTCGCGTCTGCTCTTCGCGGAAACTTGCGAGATCCTTTTCGTACTCTTTCAAAGTTGCGATGCGAACAATTCCCGAGTTCGGTTCGATGCGATAGAAAAGACCGTTCGCCTTCACAATCGCTTCTAGCGCACTAATCGCTGTGACCTTCTTGAGATAAGCCGTGACCATCGTCTTACCAGCTTCCGCAGATGTGATCACGTTCAGTCCCGATTGCTCGGCGAACAATCGCATCGCTTCCGACAAAGTGATATCGTCGAACTCGATCAGCTCAATCGGCTTGTCACTTCCGGGCGGCAGTGCTTCGGCAACTGGAATCAACGCGGAAGTTGTGTGGCGACTGCGAGAAGATCGATCGCTGCGTTGATCGTCGAGATGCATTGCGGCGGAGCTTAGATCCTCGCCAGCATTCTCACGACTGTGGTCTGAAATACTATGCGAGGCTCTCAGGGCGGAAGCTTGGATGACTTTCGAAGCTGGGATGGGAGCTTCGTCGATGCCGTACGAAAGCGAGCGGATTTGCGCCATCGCGGTTCGAGTGGCGACCGCTGGACCACTGAGAACCGACGCAGCGAACGCTAGCCATAGCAAGGTTCGTTGGAGTTCCGAGGGTGGCAACATGTTTATACGAGTCCGCGCGCAAGAGTCCTCTGCAGTACACAGTTCATTCTGTATCGACTGCGTTGACTTTGAGGGTTAATTCACTTTACTTAATGGCGCATGATCGCCACCGGTGTTGGGTCGCGGGCGGTTCGCTGGAGGGACGCTTAATTGCTTCGATTGCGACAACCGTCAAAGGCAAATGAACTGTGCCCCCTGGATACAGCGAAACGCCGTGATTGCAGAGATTCTTGAGGGTTTTTAGTTGATTTGTCCTGCATGCGCATAACGGTGGGCTAGAGTTTTTGGATTGCACAAAAGGAACACCCCAAGTGAACAATCCGAACCTTACCGCCTTCACTATCAATCACGATTTTGCGGTATCAAGCACCAGAGAAAGAGA
>JBGSJB010000341.1:0-9992 GCA_041742175.1 Pirellulaceae bacterium | reverse complement strand
GTGTTTATTGCGCCACCACGGATCGGGAAAATAGACGTGGAGGCGGTCGACAGATCGCTCGGGTACGATGTCGCGCAGGAAGGCTTGCGCGTCGCCTCTGAGCATATTGCAGTTTAGAAGATTCGATTTGGCGATACGTTCGGCGGCGCGATTCGCGAACTTCACGGCGAGTTCGATGCCGACAAAGAAATGCTGCGGTTGCTGCGTTGCAGCGGACTGAAGAAACAGGCCTTTTCCCGATCCGATTTCCAGTTCGACGTAAGCTTCGGCGGGGACCAATTGTTGCCAGGGAACTGGATTCGCGAGCACATCGAGAGCTTGGTGGCGATCGGATTTGCGGTCAGGTGTTTGGTCGTCGATCGCATTGGCGGGACTGTTGGTCACCAGATGCTCCAGATTTTTAAGATTGGGGAAAACGTCTGTTTGGTAACGTGCGAAGGGTGGTTCGAAGGATATTGGGGAGCGGTGCATTTTAACTTCCGCATCAAAAGTGAGAAGCACTAACGATTAATGGTCGCGTAGGATCTGGGTGGACTTTAACTGCAAGGCAACTTGCGTTCGGTCGTAACGATTTTCATTTTGCGTGGCGACGACTTTCAAGGATTAACGCGACTAGCAGGCAGTGGTCCTACTTCGGGTGGTCGATGCAAGGAGCGGATGGTGAGCGTCATGTGTTCACTGTTTTGCCTACGCTGGACATGAAGTCCGATAAAAGGCTAGCGATGCATTTCAATGCTGGCTTGCCTGAACGTGTATCAAGGAGGATCGAAGTGAAGAAAATATGGTTTTCGAATCTAGCGATGTTGCTAGGTTGCCTGAGTGCGACGACTGCATTCGGTCAATATCCCGGCGCTTATGGTTCTCTAGCACCTAGCGCCTTTCCTGTGCATACGCAGCCTCAAGTAAACTACCAAGCGTTTCCTCAGGTACCGCAGGCGCAGCAGGGACAATGGGGTGCAGCGCAAAAGCCTGGCCAGGCTTATGGTTCGCCGAGTCAATCGTATTCGGTGCCAGGGCAACTTGTTGGTGGAGTGCCAGCGCCGAACTTTGGAGCGGCTTCGAATACTGGGTTTGCGAATACTGGGTTTGCGAATACTGGGCTGCAACAGAACAGCTCTGTGCAACCTGGCTTCGCTTCGCAGTCGGTTGGCGGGACACAACCGGGTTGGTTTGGTCAGCGCAGTGCACCTTTCCAGCTTGTTGGTATCCAAGAAGGTGTGAACGCGGTTCCGATGCCAGCGGTTCCTAGCAATGCGATCCCGCACGGGATCTCTCCGGTTCCGATGCAAGCACCGATGCAAGGTGCTCAGCAGTCGATCATGGAGCACGGCGCGCCGATGCACCAGCAGACGATGGAGCACAACCATGGGCAGGCTCTGTCTTATCAATCAGCGCCTAGTGCACCGGTGATGAACCCTGTTTACGGTCAAGCGATTGCACCGGGATGCACCAGTTGCGGTACGGCTCCGTTGAGTGAGTCGTATGGTTATCCTGCTTACTCGCAAAACGCTTGCGGTCCGACCGCTTATGCAGCGCCGTTCGGTGGACGCGTAAGCAACTATGCACGTGGTTCATTGTTCACGGGCATGCCTGCCGAAGCCAAGCCTTTCTTTGGTGGTGGCAGTGTGCTGTTGTTCCATCGAGTTGACGACGACAACGTTAACTTGGTTTACGACGTGAACATGCCCGGAAACAATTTACTTGGAACGCAAGACGCACGATCAGGATTGATGCCTGGCTTCGAGGTTTTTCTGGGTCGTTACTTTAATTGTGGCCGTAACGCGATTACGGCGAGTTACTGGGGATTGTTCCCAGAAGATGAGATGGCGAGCGTAACGACGGACGGTGGTCGTGACTTGCGGTCGCGTTATCAGTTCACCGGTGTTTCGATGCCGATGATTGGCACCTATGATTCGGCGCCGGTCTACGATTGGTACGATACGACGGACCCCAGCGGATCGGGAATCGCGTCGCGAGCACAGCGTATTGATCGCAGCAGTGAGTTTCATAACATTGAAGCGAATCTGCTGGGCTTTATGACTGGTGGCGCGGCGCGTTCCTTCTATCTGCCGACTGCTGGCACGCTGTTCTCCGGAACACGTGGAGCAAGAGGTGGTTTTGGTGGTGGCTATGGCGGCGGTTGCGGATACTGCGGCGGATCTGGCTGTGGTATGTGTGGTGCAAGCCAAGGTAGCTGTGGAGCGGGTGGTTGCGGAACGGGCAACTGCGGCGACTGCTATGGCGGTGCTCCGACGCGATTTGCAACTGGACCTTGCTGCTTAACGCCGGGTTGCGGTAGCCGCTTGAACATGACATGGTTGGCGGGTATTCGCTACTTCCGATTCGAAGACAATCTGACTTACATATCGAGCTTGACGGATACATCGTTTGGGAACGGCAACGACGATATCTATTACAACTCGAATGTTGTCAACGAACTCGTTGGATTCCAGATCGGCGGTACGTTGAATTACTGCACCGGCCGACGCGCAAGTTTGTATGCGACGACGAAGATGGGTATCTATGGCAACCATTCACGATTCGATTCGGATCTGGGCACACGCAACGGCCATCGCGCTTATCTTACTGGAAGTCCAACTGAGGCGTACATGATTTCGGCTAGCAAGACCGACGTAGCGTTTCTCGGCGAGATGGGAACAGGCGTGAACTATCGCTTGACATCGAAGTGGAGCGGCAACTTTGGTTATCGAGCGATTGTAGCGTCGGGAGTAGCAACCGCGGTTGATCAACTGCCGATCAACATGTCGCACCTCGGCAATGCTGCCGACTTTGATAACAACGCAGCTTTGATTCTGCACGGTGTGAATTTGGGAGCGCAGTACAACTACTAGCAACGACTAGTTCAAGTGGTTTCGATGCAACGAGCGTAGGCAATCTCTATTCAGAGACTCGATCGTCGATACACGCAACTCAAGCGGCAACGGGGGAAGTTTCTCCGTTGCCGCTTTTTCGTTCGTGAGTGCCGTGAAGGTTGGCGTGCTTCCAAGATCTTTTTCGCCAAGTCGTGCGGTGGTATAGTTTCTGCACGAAGTTTCGCGGACAATTCAAACAGAGCCGTCCACTCGCATGTTTCATGTTCGAGGATTTAATTTGCAGCCTACAGATGCTCCTATAGAAAATTCTGCCGTGAAGTACGTTATTCGGCCAGCAACGGAAGGTGATTTGGCGAGCGTGGTGGCGTTATTGCGTCCGTTCGTTGAACAACGAAAACTGTTGCGTCGTACTCGGGCCGAGACGGCGGCTCTGTTGAACACCGGATTTGTGGCTGAGGTAGACGGCGAGATTATTGGATTCTCGTGCGTGGAAATTTATTCGAAGAAGCTAGCGGAAATTCAGTGCTTGGCTGTCAAGGAAGGGCACCAAGGGCAGGGACTGGGTAGCGATCTGGTGCGTCGCTGTGTCGTGTTGGCGCGCGAACGTGGCATCATGGAAGTGATGGCTATCAGCAGTTCAGAGAAATTCCTGCACAATTTAGGCTTCGACTATTCGCTGCCCGACCAAAAACGAGCTTTGTTCTATCAGCTCCGAACTCGAGAAGATCTCTATCGAGAACGCGAAGGTACCGATGACTGACATGCGACTGAGAATGAAATGGCGACGCAGCGATCTCCGGTGCAGTTGGTTGTTCATTCAGTGGGTGTTGTCGTTGATGCTGATGGTTCTGGTTCCGCGGGTGCCTGCGCAAGAGCCAGTGCAAAAAGAGCCCAGGCAGCAGAATTCCGGCGAGGAAACGAACGAGCAGGTCTATGTGAATCCAGTTGTGTGGCCCGGCGTCTTAATTTTGCAGTCGGGATTGCAAGCGGGCGAGTTGGCGTCCAGGAATCGCGGTTCGGTTTCGTTTGATATTCAGTTGTCTGCCGCTGAGTTCGTAAGTCAGTTAGCTGCGGTGGGTGCCGTTGGAACTTGGTCGCAGAGTCGATCGATTTCCGTGGACGTAGATCGAGAGGCTGCGGAGGCGATCGCGCGGCTGGATGCTGAGTCGCACGCGAAGTTTATTCAGTGTTGGCAATCGGTTTTGGAGAATGGCGGGACGGTTAGGTTTGCTGGTGAGTTGGGCTGGTTGGGTGAGTCGCCGGATAAGCGGTTGGCTTTGCTACCGAATTGTTTGATCTGCGCCGATGAGAACGCGGAGAGTTTTGGTGATTCGTTGCTGCAAGTGTGCATTCCACCCGGTGCCGTTTGTCAACTTTCGAAACGGCTGTTGACGAGCTTGAGCGAGCAGGAAGTGCTGCGAGTACGTTTGCCGGGAACGGACAACTATGTTGAAGCGTTAACGCAAGAGCTGAAGAAGCCGCGAGCTTCGATGGATTGGGTGCAGTGGCAGCGCGCGCGGCTGGAGCGTCAGCGGCCGCGGTTTCCAGGTGCCGAGCGTGTTGAGCACGCGTTGCCAAACGGTTCGCTGGTGATCGGTGGCGGAGGTGGCATGCCGGCGGCAGTTTGGCAGCGTTTTGTGGAATTGGCTGGTGGCGAGCAAGCCAGGATTGTGATTCTGCCGACTGCGGTCGAGGATCCAAGTGGCGAACCTGGGTTCGAAGATCGTGTGATGCGGCAGGCGGGCGCGAAGCACATTGTCACGTTGGCGGAAATCTCGCGAAGCGAAGTTGAGGATGTGGCGTTCTTGGCGGAGCTTGATCGAGCGACGGGCGTTTGGTTTGGCGGCGGACGTCAGTGGCGTTTTGTAGATGCGTACTGGGGAACGGAAGCTTGGCAGAGGCTCTTGAGGGTGTGCGAGCGTGGTGGGGTGATCGGTGGCAGTTCAGCGGGCGCGACGATTCAGGGTGACTTGTTGGTTCGCGGCGCGCCGGCTGGAAATCACATCATGATTGCGGACGGCTATCGACGCGGTTTGGCTTTGTTACCCTGGGTGGCGATCGATCAACACTTCTTTCAGCGGAACCGTTTCGCGGAACTTGAAGGTTGCTTAGCGGACTATCCGGCGATTTTCGGAGTTGGTATCGATGAGCAAACGGCGCTGGTCGTGACGGCTCCGAATCATTGCGAAGTGCTTGGAAGTGGATCGGTATGGCTTTACCCGAGTTATGAAGTGGGTGATGCGTTGAAAGCGGACTCTGCAACGAGAGCCGGATTGCGACAGCAGTTTAGGGCTGGGAGTTCGTTCTCGTTTTAAGTTGCGTTTGTGCATTCATCCGCGTGCCTTCATCCATGGCAGGTGCTTGTTGGACCACGGATGACATTGTGGTCCCGCGGATGAAAGCGGATGAAAGCTGAGCAAGGGATTAGGTGGCGGGCTTGTGGCTACTTTTCGGTGGCTATGGAAAAGCTCAGCACGGTTTGTGAGATAAATTTTTCGCCTGGCTTTAGAACAATGCTTGGGAAACTAGGTTGATTGATCGAGTCAGGGAAGTGTTGCGTCTCAAGGCACAGTGCGCTGCGATGCGCGTAGGTTTTGCCGCCTTTACCAACTTGACCTTTGAGGAAGTTTCCCGTGTAGAACTGGACGCCGGGTTCGGTGGTGGTGATATTCATTCGACGTCCTGAGTCTTTATCAACGAGTGTGGCTGCTGGCCGCATCGCTTTACCTTCCTCAGGAGCGCGAAGAACGTAGTTGTGATCGTAGCCCATGGTTGGCGTGTCGGTTAGTTCGTCGATACGTTTGCCGATCTTCGACGCTTTGCGGAAGTCGAGGTTTGTGCCTTGCACGTTTGCGAGTTTTCCGGTTGGGATCAGAGTCTCATCAACCGGAGTGTATTGATCGGCATGGATTGTTAGCACGTGATCGCTGATCGAAGGTGAACCGGCTCCGGCGAGGTTGAAGTAGGCGTGGTTGGTCAGATTCAGCGGTGTGGCTTTGTCAGTCGTGGCGATGTAGCGGATGCTGAGGTTGTTCTTGTCTTTAGGGACCAAGTAAGTCACGGTTAAGTTGACGGTGCCTGGATAACCTTCTTCGCCATCGGGGCTGGTGTAAGTGAAGCTGACACCGGTGCCGCGTTCGTTCGTGAATGGTTTGGCGGTCCAGATGACCTTGTCGAGGCTGCGTAGCGCGCCGCCGTGCAGATGGTTGGGCTCGTTATTGATCGCCAGTGTGTACTCTTTGCCGTCGAGCGTGAATTTGCCTTTCGCAATTCGATTGCAAACGCGGCCGGTAGTGCTGCCGAAGAATTGATTGTCGGCGGATTCGTAGCCGGTGACTGAGTCGAAACCGAGGATGACATCTTCGAATTTGCCGTTGCGATCCGGTGCGAGCAACTGCACGAGCGTGGCGCCGCGCGTCATGACTTTGGCGGTGAAGCCTGCTTCATTTTGGATCGTGTAGATTTCGACCGACTCGCCGGCGGCAGTTTTGCCGAACGGTTCGCTGGTCGGGTCGGCAGCATGAGCGAAAGCAGTGATTGTTGTGAGGAGTAGAACGGAAAGGAATGTTGAGCGGCGCATGGCGTAGGACCTCAAGAATTGGAGAGGGAGTGTTAGGTTGGTGTTAAGTGGAGGCGTTGAACACAGTTAAGCTATTCCAAACAGGACACGAAGTCCATCTGAGCAGGTGCTTCAGGTTCGTGTCGGACTGGCGAGTTTACTGTGATGGATTGCTTTCGTATGCTCGACGGCGGTGAATTCTGAGGTTCTAATTCGGTTCGCCCTGTGTAAGGTGGCCTCGTTCAAATGTGCGCCGCTGTTTGAATTCAGTTGGCGACCCACCTATAGTCTTGCCAAACGCATCGACCATCAACTGCAATCGAATGAAACTGCCTGGCAATCCATTGCTCTCTGGAAAGTGATTTCAATATGACCGCGGCGATATCCCCCGAAGTCGCAGACTTGGGACAACAAGCAAAAGCGAAGCTCGACCAACACACTGTTGAGATGACTCAGTGGCATTTCCACGAGTCGACTGGATCACCGTTTTGGCTGGAACAGAAAAGCCAACTCAAATTCGACCCGCTTAAAGAAGTGAACTGCTTCGAGGATTTAAAGAAATTTCCGCTTTTCGAAGATGATTTATTGCGTGGTGGGCCGGTTCGCCGCTGGGTTCCGAAAGGCTTGGAAGGTCGCCCAACTTATGTATTTGAAACGGGTGGTACCACGGGAATTCCCAAAAGCCGCGTAGTGATCGATGACTTTCGGATTGATTACGAAATGTTCAGCGACACGTTACCGGATGAGTATTTCCCGCGTGGCGCAAACTGGTTGATGCTTGGGCCGTCCGGTCCGCGTCGATTGCGATTGGCGGTTGAGCATCTGTGCCAGCATCGAGGCGGCATCAGTTTCTGCATCGACCTTGACCCGCGCTGGGTGATCAAGTTGATCAAGAAAGGCTGGATGGAGCATCTTGAGGAGTACAAAAAGCACTGTATCGACCAAGCGATTACGATTTTGACTGCAGGTCATGATATCAAGTGCATGTTCACCACGCCGAAGTTGCTTGAGTCACTGGCTTATGGTTTGGCAGAGAAGGGAACGAGCATTCAGGAAGTGGGGATCACCGGGATTTTCTCGGGTGGGACTGAATTCACGCCGCAGTGGACACGATTCTGCGTTGAGGAATTGCTAGGCGGATCGCCCGAGGATGGCGGAGTTTACATGACGCCGACCTACGGCAACACGCTGATGGGACTAGCTTGCAGCAAGCCGATTTCGGCTGAGGAAGATTACAAGATTTCGTACTACGCACCGCAGCCGCGGGCAGTCGTCGAAGTGGTGGATTTCGAAGATCATACGCAAGTCGTTCCATACGGTGGAACCGGCCGCGTGAAACTTTATACGATGACCAAGGAGTTTTTCATTCCTGGCTTTCTCGAGCGGGACGAGGGCGAGCGTGAATTGCCGTTCGCCAAGTTCCCGTGGGATGGAGTCAGCGGTGTGCGGCCTTACCATGCGATTGCTTCTCAAACGACTGTCGGCGTGTACTGATTTTTTGACTGATTCTTGACTGAAGCGGCGACCACGCATTTTTCCAAATCTCTCCAGAACTTAAAGGTACTTTCGTGCTCACGTTATCTGCTCTTCGTTGGGGGAAACCCTACAAGTCGCTCGAAGCCCAAGAAGTGGTGCATTTTGATACCGGCGAGCCGATTGCGAAGATTGGCAACGTCAATGGCGGCATGCTGCAATTGGATATGAAGCACGCACCACGGGCTCGAGCTGTTCTGAGAGCGATTCCGCCCAGCGAGTTACTGGAAAAGTGCAAGAAGGCCGCTGAGTTGTTTGAGACGGCAGAATTGCCAGTCGGAGATGGAGTTCAATCCGTTGACGATTTCATTCATCAGCAGTCGGCCAGCACGGGTCTGCCGGAGCATATGTGCCTCTCGAACATGAAAAAGAACTCGTTTGTGTTGGCCAACATGGATAAGATTTTGGCTGCGCTTACACGCGGGTTGGATTTGAATATACTCACTCGCGGGCATGGCGAAGAGGGGCGCGGTGTGACGGTCAGTTACCAGTGCCAGTCGCCAGTCCTTGGGGCTGTGTTGCCGAACAACTCACCGGGCGTGCACACATTGTGGCTGCCTGCGATACCTCTGCAGGTAGGCTTACTGCTCAAGCCCGGTAGTCAGGAGCCGTGGACTCCTTACCGAATGGCAGCTGCATTTATGGCGGCAGGCGTGCCCGGCGAAGCGATTGCGATGTATCCGGGCGGGCACGATGTCGGTCAGACACTGTTAACTCGTTGCCAACGTTCGATGATTTTCGGAAGTGCGCAGACAGTCGAGCAGTATGCGGGAAATCCTCGTGTGCAAGCCCACGGTCCTGGATTTTCGAAGATCTTATTCGGGGATGATGTGGTCGATCGTTGGGAAGACTACATGGACCTGATGGTTGAGAGTGTTTTTTCGAACAGTGGTCGCAGCTGCATTAATTGCTCGGGCATTTTGGCTTCGCGACACACTGAAGAGATTGCGAAGGCACTTGCGGAGCGACTAGGGCCCGTTGATGTGTTACCTCCGCAAGATCCTAATGCGGGGCTGGCGGCATTTACAAACGCCAAAATGGCAACGGGAACTTGGGGCATGGTGCAGCAGGATATTGCTGGTTCTGGTGTCAAAGACATGACGGCTGGGTTCGGAGATCGGCTGGTCGAACGACCGCATTGTGCCTATTTGCGGCCGGTGATTGTCCACGCGAATTCGCCTGACTGCCCTGTGGCTGGGAAAGAATACATGTTTCCGTTCACGAGCGTCGTTAAATGTTCGCAGAAGGACATGCTTAGCAAGATCGGGTCGACTTTGGTTTGCACCGCACTCACTGCTGATCCGCAGTTCATTGACTCGCTGACGGAAAGCGTGCATATCGACCGGCTAAACATTGGACCGGTTCCGACCAACCGCTTGAATTGGCTTCAGCCACACGAGGGTAATCTCACGGAATTTCTCTTCCGTTCTCGCGCGTACCAGATTGCGTCCTTTGGTTAGTGCTCGGTTCCAATTGGATTTGGGAGTTCGTCGTTTCTGAGTGTCGCCCTGGGTTTTCCAAGGTCGTGCAGCACTTGACTTGGCTTGCCATTTCGACACGTTGCAAGGTTAGTTGTGGGCACAGAATGGCGGTTTGCCGTCGTTTTCGCTGGCTTTGCGTGACGTTTTCTCAGGAGAACTTCCTGTAGTCGTTTTAAATGGGAACTTCCCATTCTTCAGCGCGTCCAAGGCTCGACAATTAATCCTTGTTTCTCCAAACGGATGGAAATTAGCATTGGTGGGGTGATAGTTGATACGATCGAAGTAATTGCGCGCACTAGCTGTTATCTTGAGTCGTTTAGGCTATTTAGGTTAGCTAGCTAGGATCCGAAGTTTGCATCGGTATTGCCTGCAATTATAATCGACCCGCATGTCTAGTCGGGTCGTAGAGCGATCGTAGCGGTTGTTTTCGGCCCCGAAGGTGCGTTTGCGTCCCAGTAACACGCATCGATTGCTCATCGTTTGGTGGTTATGTCGTCTACTCGAGCAGGGTAGGCGGTATTGATTGTGCGCTCTTCACCTCCGCCGTTGGATTGGTAAGGCGCTTGAAGCATACCCGTAATTGCT
>JBGSJB010000340.1:0-3588 GCA_041742175.1 Pirellulaceae bacterium | reverse complement strand
TTCAACTCGTACTCGTTGCCGTCGTGATTGTGTCGCAGCGCCACCGCGCGGGCTTTAATCGTGATGCCGCGTTGCCGTTCGAGAGCCATATCGTCCAGCATCTGGGCTTTCATTTCGCGCTTTTCAACCGTGCCGGTCTGCTCAAGCAATCGATCGGCCAGCGTACTCTTGCCGTGATCGATGTGCGCGATGATGCAGAAGTTGCGAATTCTCGAGATGTCCATTTCAGGCGATGGCTTAGACAGGATGAGAACTCCGGCGAATGTACGTTTTCGAAAGTGGTTGTTGGGTTACTTAGTTGCTCGCGCTACATACCCGCTTGCTTTGCTAACTCAGCGAAGTAATCCTTGCGAGCTGTCCCAGCCGCTCCGAGGTAGCCCGCGTCGCCGCCGAGTGTCGCGAAGTCGATGGTAGTTCCATCGTAGACGTGAGCAAAGGTCCGCAGCTTGAATTCCTCTCGAACACGCTCCAAGAATCGTTGACCGATCGGTGAACCTGCTCCGCCAAAGTTCATCGCTCCGCCGAAGACAACTAAGCCGGGGTCTACGGTGTGGACAATGTTCGTGACCCCAACTCCCAAGTACATCGCTGTCTCGTCGATAATAGAAAGCGAAAATTCATCGCCGATCATCGCCGCCTCGTAAACTCGCTTCGCCGTGATCGCTTTGCCATGCATCAATATCTGAGAAAGCGAACTGACGGCACCGCGACGCAATGCCTCTTCAGCTCGCGCAGCCACCGCGCTGGCACTTGCGTAAGCTTCCAAATGTCCGCGACCGCCACCCCACACGCACAGCCGCGCGTCCGGTCGGCAGTCAACGACAATGTGCCCGCACTCACTTCCAAAACTGTTGACACCGTTCAGCAACTGGCCTTCCGTAATGATCCCGCCGCCAACGCCGGTTCCAAGCGTCACCAAAGCCAAGCTTTCATGCTTGGCACCTGTCCCAACCCAGAATTCACCATACGCGGCTGCGTTCGCATCATTGATGAACGAAACCGGCTTGTTCGCCGCTGCGCGCAACGCGTCGCGCATCGCAAAGTAGTGCCAATTTGGAAGATTGGGTGGATCGAGCAACATTCCGCGCTTCAAACACATCGTGCCTGGTGTGCCGAGCCCAATGTGAACAACGTGTTCGATCGCTAGCTGAATTTGGTCACACAGCTTTTCAATCGTTGCTGCGCAGCGATCCACCGCTTGCTGCGGCCCCAAGTGCTCATCGGTTGAGATCGAATCGTAGGCAAGGGTCTGACCGAGGTTGTCGACTAAGCCGATTTTGATATTGGTTCCGCCGACATCCACGCCCGCAAAGTATGGACCTTGCGACTTATTCAGCGGCGAGATCGGTTGATTGGTAGGCATTGCTTGACGTCACACAAGTTGTATTGAAAGTTGGTTCGATCCAGGTTGCAACGTCGAGCGTTAGCAGTTTGCAGTCCGCCACTTTTCGCTGCTTGGTTGTTAAGCCTTCCGATTATAAAGCCAATCGGAGCTTCCGCCCAGGCGAACTGCTGAGGCTCGTTTCGCACGAATCCACACCGCTAACTGGCAGCGTACTCGAAAAACACCGCACTTCAGGTACCATTGCTTGCCGATCGATCAACCCAATTCTTAGCTATTCAGGAACTCGCACATGCAACTCGCCAAGCTCCTCAACTCGCAAGGTCGCCCCTCAGTTGGCAAAATTATCGGGGATGAAATTGCGATACTCGATCTAGAGACCGCTGGCTTCAAGAATCTGGCCGCATTGCTCGCAGCACCCAACGTTGCTGCTTCGGCTGCGAAAATTGTCGAAACCGGTGAGAAGCTGGCGATCGCTTCAGCTCGGCTGTTGCCACCCATCGACGCGCAAGAAGTATGGGCTGCTGGTGTGACCTACAAACGCAGCCAAACGGCGAGAATGGAAGAATCAGAAACCGCCGCTTCGTGTTACGATCGCGTGTACGCTTCGCCCCGCCCTGAGATCTTTTTCAAAGCAACGCCACATCGCGTGCGCGGTACCGGCCAACCACTGCGTATCCGAGCTGACGCAACTTGGAATGTCCCGGAACCTGAACTCGCTTTAGTAATCTCACCGACCCTGCAAATCGTGGGCTTTACGATCGGCAACGATATGAGTTCGCGCGATATTGAAGGCGACAATCCGCTGTATCTGCCCCAAGCCAAAATGTACAACGAATGTTGCGGACTCGGTCCGTGGATCACGCTAGCTGAAGCCATGCCGGCGCGTGATCAGATCGAAATCGGGCTGAAAATCTTTCGAGCCGGCGTGTGCGTTTTCGACCAGTCCACTTCGGTCGCACAAATGGCGCGAACCTTCGAAAGCCTCGTCGAGTGGCTTGGCCGCGATAACAGTTTTCCCGACGGAGCTTTCCTTCTGACAGGTACCGGAATTGTCCCAAACAGCGACTTCACTTTGGCAGTTGCAGATCGCGTCGATATTCAAATTTCAGGAATCGGATTGCTCAGCAATACCATCGTTCAAGGGCATGTTGCGGGTTGATTGGCTTGATTGCAAAATTCCGCCAATTCGGTATCGCAAGTGCACTGGTTGAAATCTTTAGGCAACAAAGTCGCCATGGTAGCGATGCGCGCGTGCTTCGAGCTCAAGGGAGCACGCACCAGATGTCGCGTGCCTCGCAGCATGACAGTTAATCGACCGATGAAGTCGTAAACTTGCTAACAAGAAAGATCCATCATATGCCTACGCAAACTAGTAAAGCTATTCGATCCAAGCAAATTGAATTAGCATCACGGCCCAAGGGGGAACCTACTGCCGACAACTTCAAGTGCAACACAGTGGAGCTTCCACCGATCAGCGATGGCGAATTCTTAGTTAAGAATGAATGGATGTCGGTCGATCCGTACATGCGCGGGCGGATGAAAGAGGGCGATAGTTACGTTCCGCCATTTGAGATCGACAGTCCGCTTGAAGGCGGCTGCATTGGCAAAGTTGTTGCATCCCATAACAGCGATTTCAACGAAGGCGATTATGTGCTGGGCAACTTCGGCTGGCGTGAATTCTGGAAGTCGAGCGGTGAAGGAGTGGTAGCTGTCGACGCGGAGCTCGCGCCCGTTCAAGCCTACCTAGGTGTGCTGGGACTGACGGGCATGACCGCCTGGGTTGGGCTGAACAAGATCGCCCGCCTCGAACCGGGTAGCACCGTATTTGTTTCAGCCGCATCAGGCGCTGTCGGCAGCATCGTATGTCAGCTCGCTAAAGCAAAGGATTGTCATGTGATTGGCAGCGCTGGCAAAGAGGAGAAGATAGAGTGGCTCAAGAACAAGGCTGGGATCGATCTGGTCATTAATTACAAGAAGACATCGGATTTAGCCAGCGCGCTGCGCGAGTGTGCTCCCAACGGCATTGACGTCTACTTCGACAACGTCGGCAGCGATCATCTGGAAGCAGCCATCGAAGTTATGAATGACTTTGGGGTCTGCGTTGAGTGTGGCATGATTTCAACTTATAACGCCACTAAGCCCCCCGCAGCGCCGAAGAACTTGTTTAAAGTGATCGCCAAGCGAATTCGCATGCAGGGCTTTATCGTTCGAGATCACATGGACACGCAAGATGAATTCGTGGC
>JBGSJB010000339.1:0-3746 GCA_041742175.1 Pirellulaceae bacterium | reverse complement strand
TGACCATCGAAGACATGAAGGGCCACAAGTTCGGTCAGTCGTCGGTGGAATTCCAAATCGTGCAGTAAGGCATTGTTGCCTTTTCAGTTGGAATTTGAAAAACCTCACTTGCCGAGCAACGTCAGTGGATTGACGCGCGTTGCGAGCGGCAAGGGAACGGTACGACCGGCGCGCTCCGATTCAAAAACGGCAGCGATCATTTCGATGATCGCGCGAGCGTCTTCGGCATTGCAGCGGGTGGGACGGTGCTCTTCGATACTCGCAATTAAATCGTTGATGGCTGCGATGTGACCATCTTGATAGCTGCCGTCGGTTCGCGGTTCAGGTTCTCCAATGCCGGCTGAAGTGACAACTTCCCACGATTTACCGGAACGCCCTGGCGACCAGCTTCCATCGCGGAGGATGTGCGCTGGAACCAGATAGCCGCTTTCCATATCGATGACGCCTTTCGAGCCGAAAACTTGAATTGCAAATCGAGTCGGTTTGCTCGCCATGCCGCGGCGCGATGCAAAGTGACCGAAGACGCCGCCGTCGAATCGAAAGCGAGCTTGGATGTTATCGCCAGCTAGCGGACCGATTCCTTCTGCGCCGTCGCGCAGGTCAGCAGCTTGAATCGGTTTACCATTCTGTAGAACGGTCGCTGAGCAGTCGATTGGATGGCCGCCTGCGAAGCTGCGCATCATTCCGAACATATGCGATCCCAGCACCCACAGGTCTTCGCCACCGCCGCGTTGATCTTCCTTTCCGCGCACTCGCAACTCCAGCACATAGCCGATTTCGCCGCCGTTGACAAGTTTCAAGACTGTGTCGAGCACTGGTGAATACTGCGAGATGTGCGCGATGCCTAAACTCAAGTGACGCATCTGAAACTGATCAATCACCTGATCGCATTCGGCCAGCGTGCGACAAAAGGGTTTTTCCATATACACATGGCAACCGGCTTGCGCTGCGGCAAGTAACATATCATGATGCTTGTCGATCCAACGCGGACAGATCGCTACGATATCGAGATTCTCGCGTTCGAGCATTTGTCGATAACTGACGTAAGCGGTTTTCGCCCTGGTACGTTTCTGTGCGGCGGCGCGTCCTTTTTCGTCGTCGTCGGAGACCGCAACGATTTCGACGTTTGGCAGCTTGGTGAAAGCCAGATCGACGTCGTGGCCATAGTTGCCTTTTCCCGTTCTTCCAATAATGCCAACTCGATAAATTTTGTGCATTTTGATCGTCCAGGGCGTAGTCGGCGAAATTGTGGCTGTCTTGTTTTCGAGGCGGTGCTATTTCGAAACTGGATTGATTCAGTATCCAATATTTGCGTTACAGAATAGAATACTAGCGGTGCGATTAAGCTTCAGCCGTAGCGGCTATCGTGTGCGAACTTTTGTTTGCAAAAGTGTTGGCACGAACGTCTGGCAGCGGCAGTGCAGTTGGCTACTGGGAGTTGCTTTGTGTCTCAGGCAGACGAAAATCCGCTGGAAATCGAAGTCGAACTTGCGTTGGCTGAGTATATGGTCAAGTGCGACGAGGGGGAAGTTCCGGATCGTGAGCAGTTCTTAGCTAAGCATCCCGGGATGCGCGAGCGGTTGAGCGAGTTGCTGACTGCGGCGGACTGGATTGAACAACTTGCCGGTCCGACGGTAGCGGATGTAGCTTCGATTGCGACTTCGAAACCGAATTCCGATTCGATTTCGAATCCCGTTGCAAGGTCGGTACCGAATCCGATAACTGACGAGACGTTACCGCTTCCAAATAGATTTAGGCGACCGGCGGATCCGAACGAAGTGACTTTACCCAGTTCTCGCAACGAGTCGGTTGATTTCTCTTATGGCCCGCCGCAGATCGGCGGACGCCAAAGTGAATTGAACGGATTGCAGCGTATTCGACCGTTACTGAACACCGGCTCGATGCGCGATGCCAGTGAGATGTCCCAACCGGTTTTACCTTGCCGGTTTGGCGAGTATGTGCTTGAGCGCGTTCTGGGTCGTGGAGGAATGGGGGTTGTTTACTTCGGTCGTCAGATTCATCTTGATCGGCCGGTTGCGATCAAGATGATTCGCTCCGGTGCATTGGCTAGTCAGGAGGAGGTGCAGCGGTTCTACGCTGAGGCGCGTAGCGCTGCGAAGCTGGACCATCCGAACATTGTGACTGTGTACCAGTGCGGCGAGTTTGATGGTCATCACTACTTTTCGATGGACTATGTCGCTGGCACCGATCTTTCGCGATTGTCTCAACAGAGTCCGCTCGATTGCAAACTTGCGGCACGGTATGTTCGCGACGCGGCGAGAGCGATTCAATACGCACACGATCAGGGGATCTTGCATCGCGATTTGAAGCCCGCGAATGTGTTGGTCGATGAATCCCAGAATGTTCACATTACCGATTTTGGATTAGCCAAATCGATTGGACATGAAACGGGATTGACGGCTACTGGGGCGGCTCTAGGCACGCCGAGTTACATGTCGCCGGAGCAAGCTGCCGGACGGGTTGAAGAGCATAACTATGCGACTGACGTTTATTCGTTGGGAGCGATTCTGTTTACTATTGTTGCTGGACAGCCACCGTTCAAAGCCGCTTCGGTGGTCCAGACGATCATGCAAGTTATCCATCGACCGGCACCGATGGTTCGCACGATCAACCCTAAAGTTGACTCGACGATCGAGACGATTATCGATCGCTGCTTGCAGAAAGCGCCCGATCGGCGCTATGCAACCGCGGGTGCACTCGCGGCAGACCTGGATCGCTACCTCCTCGGGCAATCGATTGAAGCGAAGCCGTTGCCCGCGTGGCGTCGCGCTTGGCATTGGTTGCTGGGTGTGCCGATGATTGGTGCGGTACTCGACCATCGGGTTGTAGAACCGACCGACGCGCATCGCTGGGTGCAACGGGGACTGATCGCCAGCGCGCTGCTAATGATTATGGCTTGGATGATGCTGGCTTTTACAACAAGTCAGATGCACTCGAATCGAATGCCGCGGTCCGTTCAGATAGCGGCGGGCGCGGCGGGCGGAGGTTATGAGCGCATCGCGAACGCAATCTGCACTGCGTTTACTGCACAGCATATTTGCGAGGCAACCAGTTTGCATACCGAAGGGTCGCTGGATAACATCGACAAGTTGTTGAATCGCAAAGTTGATCTGGCTCTGTTGCAAGCCAACATGGTGGGTTCATCGCCAATCACGGTCGTCGCTCCGCTGTATTACGAGGCGGTGCATCTCCTTGTTCGCGACGGTTCAGGCATCCGTTCGATCGCCGATCTGGCTGGCAAGCACGTTTTGATCGGAGTTCAAAAGTCGGGAGCGTATTCTGTTTCAAAGCTGTTGCTCAATCGCGTTAACATGACTCATGCAGACGTTCGCGTAAGTAACGGCGATTGGCGGCAATTGTCCGAGCTGCCGGACGTGGACGCTGCGTTTGTCGTCGTGCAAACCGGAAATCCGCTAATGCAAGAACTGCTGGCGGACGGTGCTTTTCAGTTGTTGCCAATAGTCGACGCGATGGAATTTTCGCTGGACCAACCGACCTTTCATGCTTTGCCGTTAACACGAAGTATGTATCCGGAAACGGATTTGCCGGCCAGCGGCGTGCTGACAGTTGCAACCACCGCTTTCTTAGCCGCACGGGCGGACGCGCCCGATGTGCTGATCGAAAAAGTTCTCGATTGTTTGTTCGCACCGAAAACGATCGAAGAGTGCGGCTTGCTTTCGGCTGAGCGAGCGGCTCATTGGCAAGGACTCGCTTGGCATCCCGCC
>JBGSJB010000338.1:0-4853 GCA_041742175.1 Pirellulaceae bacterium | reverse complement strand
AACGGGAGGTGACGGAGGAGCTATGTCAGGCTTTTTACCTCCACATCCACACGTTAGGCAAAGAAGCATGACAACAACACAGATTGCTTTATTCGAAGGCTTCATGTCGGTAATTGATATTCCAGTTGGATCAAGTTGCATTTATCTCTTGCAAGCACTTTAAAACCGGAAGATCCGGAACGATTTCACGAAGACAATTTGAAATGAGGATTGTCAGCGAGACTCGGCTTCATACAGGATTTCGTAGATGCCTGGTGCAGAGTTTTCTATGAAGGGACGAATGATCCCGAGATGCTCTGCAAAAAGAGTGCTCTCGCGCCAAGCGTTGTAGCTCGCGATGCCATCAAAAACCGCGACGTTAACTAGTTGCCCATTGCCGTCGATCGCGCGTCCCAGGCGATTGCCGATCCAGCCTTCCACCTTCCCTTTCAATCGAACATATTCGGCGGATTGAGCTTCGATGAATGCCCGTTCCATTCCGGGTTTGGGCGTGAACAGATTGACGAGCATGACCGACCCGGACACAGAAACGGCACTTTCAATTGCATTATCGGTTCGGTCAGTTATGAGTGGATCTTCGGACATGTATTTTGATTCCCTTAGAAGCCTTGAATGACAAAAAGAGCTAATGCTATAGCAAGTTCATCGAATCGGGGTTGCAATAATGTACCGTGCGTTACATAATGCGTCAATGGCTAAAGGCAGACCAAGAAATTTCGAAGAAACCAGAGTCGTCGAAGCGGCGATGCTCGCATTTTGGCAACAAGGCTATCAGGCAACGACCTTCGAGGACTTAACCGATGCTATGCAGCTTAATCGACCGAGTGTATACGCGGCCTTTGGCGACAAATCTAAGTTGTTCCGTCGATGCGTTAGTCATTACGTTAAGACCCACGTTCGACCCAATGAGGTCGTGCTGGATAGCAAGCCCCACTGGATTGACGCAATGGAGGCTTATCTTCTCAGTTGGGCAAAAACGGTTCGCTGACCGCAAAGCACCCGGTGGCTGTTTTCTCGCCAGTCACCTCGGCGACGAAAGCGTAGATGTGGAAATCAAGGCAGACTTGCAGCGACTGGCCAAGTCAAGACTGTCCGTAGTCGTAAAGCGGCTGGCTCGCGCTCGTGATGAGAATCAACTGAGCATCGACACGAATGTACCTGCGTTAGCTAACGTGGTTCTATGTTTTCTTGCTGGTATGAGTGCGATGGCTCGAACCGGCGCGTCGCCACAGCAGTTTTCGGGTGCAATTGCCACATTCATGCAACTATTGCGGTCCATTTCGATAAACCATTAGCAACACGCCCAACCACTGGAAACCATCGTGCCAATTCGCCTTGATACGCCCGCCGAGTCCATGAAACTCAACTGGTTTGGCAATGAAGTACGATTTCCGATTCGATCTGCGGACACGTCAGGAATACTAAGTGGTCAGCTGGCTACTTTGGCCCCTGGCACCGGCAACCCGCCACACGTTCATACTCGCGAAGCCGAATGTTTTATGGTACTCGAAGGTCAGATCGCCATGAAGTGTGGAGCCAACTCGGTAACGCTTAATGCGGGCGACTTGGCATATCTCCCGGCGGGCTTGCCACACCAATTGGTTTCATCGGCTTCGTTGACGACCAAGCTGCTGGTGCTGTTGAAAGGCGGATACATTGAAAATGCGTTCATTGAAGCAAGTGCCGGCGATTTGAATGCCATGAAGCAAACGTTCGCCAAGTTCGGCGTCGAGATACTTGACGAATACCAAGCAGCCTATCGACCTGTCGGTTTTGAATTGGTAAACGATTCCCATGCTGTGATCCGTCGGACAGGAGATGGCAGAGCCGTTTGGATGGCGGGCGACACTTATACCATCATGCTTTCTGGAAGCGAGACCGACGACAAGCTAGCTCTCGTGCACTTCGACATCCCGCCCGGCGGTGGACCGTTGCCACATGTTCATGGTCGCGATTTCGAAGCCTTTGTGATTATCGACGGCGAAGTAGAACTATATGCCGATGGTGCTCTCGCTACAGCTAGAAAGGATGACTTTGCTGTCTTGCCGGTAAACATTCCGCATTGTTTTAAGAATCGAACAAACCAGACATCGCAAATGATCGCTGTATTGGTTCCAGCAGGATTCGAGCGGCTTATCGTCGAAGTCGGACGGACGCCGATTGCCGGCCAGAACCCACCACCGATCGACGATGCCGAAAAGAAGCGGCTACTACAAGTTGCTCCAAGGTACGGCATTAAACTTCGGCCCGAGATTCACTTCTGAAATCTTATTCAGTTGTTAACCACTCTTGTTTCATGTCCCCTAACCTTTGAGAAAAAACCAATGGCTAAACTGCTTTACATTGAATCGTCTCCTCGCAAAGAACGCTCCAAATCGATCGAGGTTTCAAAAGCGTTCCTTGATGCTTACAAGGGTTCTCACCCCTCTGACGAGATTGTTACGTTGGACCTGTGGCAAAAGTCATTGCCAGAGTTCGATGGCTACACAATCGACGCCAAGTATCAAGTTCTGCATGGCCAAGGCTTCGATGCAGTTCAAGCGAAGGCGTGGCAGGCAGTAGTCGAAGTATGCAACGAATTCAAGTCTGCAGACAAGTATGTCATTAGTGTGCCGATGTGGAACTTCGGCATACCCTACAAGCTGAAGCACTACGTCGACGTCATTGCTCAGCCCGGCCAAACATTCGCCTTTGACCCGACGACCGGCTATTCAGGGCTGGTCACCGGCAAGCCAGTCGTTGTTGTTTACGCTCGGGGCGGTGCATATGGCGGCGAAGGATCGGGCATGGATCACCAAAAGCCATACATTGAGCAGATTCTTGGGTTCTTCGGGTTCACCGAAATTCATCCAATCGTAATTGAACCCACGATGGGTGCCCCCGATGCTGTCGCGGCGACTGCGAAATCAGGAATCCAGCGAGCCAAATCGATCGCCACAACACTTTAGGCTAGCTGGACAGCGCCACTTTCGAAGCGTCTGTGATCCCGAAGTTCTGTTGTGCCAGTGCGTTATCGCTGTTGACGCCAGAACCAAAAAGAAGCGAACTTTCGTCTACTTACGTTGCAAACTGAAAGCACGGAAGGTCGCTCCCATGTCGGTCCAAGATATCGCATCCCTCGGGAAATTGCTCTCCCAGTTTTGGGCACTCTTTGCGGCCTGCTTTTCAAGCATCAAGCCCGACTTGCGGAAAGGAGTTTGAGACCTGGATGATTACGAGTGCGCGCCGGGTTCGCTGATGTCGATTCCTGAGCCGCATTTGTCGGGCTGCGAATGCAACCGAAAAACATGCCGACGATCAAAAGTTGGTTTGCTGAACGTTTCACTTGCTTGCGCGATTGAAGTATCGATCCAGAGTCTCTCTGAGCGGCGTACCTTCACTTGAGCACAGATCCCACGCCAACAGATAACCACGCTTCTGCCTATTGCTAAGCTTCCAGTTGAGTGGGATCACTTGATTTGCATCGACAAAGGTAATCGTTTGCACAACTACAGGCGGTTCGTCTGAATGTGTTTCGCGGTCGACATTGATTGTTGCTTTTGGGAGATTGACGTCGGGCGAAGAGCCCGTGGCAGTGATATCGGAATTGTACTCATCTAGCTTTTGTTCCCAGTTTTCGCGAATCTCAGCGGGGGAAAGCCTGTGTTTATTAAATTCGGCGATGTCGATGACATTCTGCATTTGCGAAGGCTCGCCATTGGCCAGTATCCTCAGCAACTGTTTCTCTTTCGCGACTGTCACTTCTGGTTTCTTGGGGCCCGTAGTCAGATAAAGTGCAGCCAGATCAGTTTCCAGATTGCCTCGTTCTAGCTGAGACGCGGAACGCACAACTTCGACACGCGTTTCAGCACACTGAGCAGATGCCAGCCGCGGTCGTCTCCTGCAAACGCATGGACCTCATGGACGATAATCATTTTCAAGTCACCGAACATGCGTTGATCATCGACGCTGCGGGAGATCAGCATTACCTCCAGAGACTCCGGCGTGGTCAACAAGCAGTCCGGTGGCTCGCGAAGGATCTTTCGCCTTGCCGATGTTCCTACGTCCCCATGCCAAAGCGCAGATCGGCTGCCTAGCAGGTCACGGTAGCGCGATAGTCGTTCGGGCGAACAGCGTGGAACCTTGGCGGATTACATCCACCACGCTGCCGACGTCGAGCTTCCGATTGTTGATTGTTCGCAGGTTGTAGGTGATGCCTGGCTCTGGCGTTGCGATCCGCCGTCGGCCAGGTCAAAGCACGCCGCTGCGATCATTCCCAGCCACGGTCGCTTTGTCGGTGCGTCGAGCGTGCCGTTTAGCGAATACCGTCGTCGGCCAGGTGATCGAGTCGGACTCAACTGGCGCATCCCAAACGTCCAGGGTAAGCGGGCCATACGTCATGTGGTCTACGATACCAACTGGTGGAAGTCGTTTATCAACGCTCGGCTGCGGGTTTCCATGGGCGATCGTGGATGCCTATCGCTATTCGGAACGCAGGCTGAAACGCATCGCATGCTCGCCGAGCATTTAACCTCAGAGTACTTCGTCAAGACGGAAGCCCGCGGCCGGATCGTTGATGAATGGAAGCAGCGCCCAGAGCAACCCGACAACCATTGGTTCGACTGCCTCGTCAGCTCCGCCGTTGCGGCTTCGACGCAAGGCTGCGTGCTCCCCGGGACAGACGTCCAAATGATGCTGAAACCTAGCCGCTTGAGCTTCCGGGATTTGCAGAACAGGAAACGCACCTAGCAGTCGTCACGGCATGTAGACAATTGCTCAGGACGGTTCGTCCTGGGCGCTCAACACGGTTGCCGAGCAAACGTAGATCGCAAGACCGAATCTTGGCAATTAGGACCGGTTAAAAGTTGGATGGT